>JBBSAS010000026.1:0-11780 GCA_038252055.1 Candidatus Limnocylindrales bacterium | reverse complement strand
TCGGCGGGCGCGGGCTCGGGAGGTGCCGCGTCGTCGGTCGCGGCGGCCGCGAGCCCGTCCCCGGTCGCAGGCTCGGACACCGGCTCGACAGGGGGCGTGATCGCATCCGCGTCGGCACCGGTCAGGTCGCCGAGTGGTTCCAGTATCGGTTCGGGCTCGGCGGCGGCCCCGACGACGGGAGGTGGCATCCCCGCCACGGGCGGCGTGGCGCCGCCTCGCTGCTCGCCGGGCGACGGCTCAGCGGCCGGCGCCGCCATGTCGGTCATTCCGGCGGCCGCCGGCCGGTCGAGATCCACCTGTGGCCAGGCCGACTCCACCGGCGCGATGAGGCCGTCCATTGGGCCATCCATCGAACCCTCGGCCACAAGGGAGCCAGTGGCCGGCGCCGTGCCCGCCAGGTCGAGGATCGGCGCCTGGCCCGCCTCGGGGCCTGCCAGCGGGGCGCAGGAGAGGCATTCGGCCGCCTGCGCGTTCCAGCAGCTCGCGCACGTGTACTGGCGGCAGGTCATGCAGAAGTTGAACGTCTTGTGGAACTGGTCGAGCTGGCCCACGACGCGGGCGCGCTCCTGGTCGTCGCGCGCCTCGGCCATCGCCTCGGCCATCGCCAGTCCGTCGTTCACGAGGTAGTTCTTCAGGCCGCGACCGAGGACCCGGGCACGGCCGATTCCCACGGGGCGCCGCCGCTTCTTCGCCTCGAAGGAGAAGCGAGTGCCGCACCGTTCGCAGAAGGATTCGGTGATGGTGTCCGTCATCGGGCTCCAGCGCGCCGCGATCGGCCCGGGCCGAGTGGAGCCGTTCGCGGGGCCGAGAGTATACCGTAGGGCCCTGCGCGCCCCGGGGACCGAGGTACCGGACGCGCGTGACCGATCGTCCCCGAACCGCCCATCCGCACCTCCACGGAGGCCCACACCGACCGATGCGCCCGCTCGCCTCGCTCGAGCGATTCCTCGAGCGCCTCTTTGAACGGCCGACGGCGCGCCTGCTCGGAGCGCGCCTGGAGCCGGTGACGCTCGCCCGCCGGCTGGAGCGAGCGATCGACGAGGAACGACGGGTCGGGACCGACGGGCTGGTCGCTCCCACGCGGCTCACCGTCTCCGTGAGCCCGTCCGACGCGGCGGCCCTCGGGAGCGTTGCCGGCCTCGAGGATGAGCTCGCCGAGACGGCGCTGGAGCACGCCCGGCGACGCGGCTACCGGATCCCCGAGCGCCCGACCGTGGCCCTGGTCGGCGACCCGTCCGTCGAGCCCGGCGGGATCCGGGTCGGGGTCGCATTCGCCGACGCGCGTGGGCCCGTGGACGAGGCGCTCGCACGGGCGGATCGGACACTCGTCCATCCCCTCCCGCCCGTGGTGCCCCCCGGGGCCGTGCTGCGGATCCTCGCCCCTGGCCAGCCTGCCCGCGACGTTCCGCTCGACGGGCGGCCGCTGACGATCGGGCGGGGCCAGGACGCGGAGATCGTCATCGCCGATCCGCTCGTCTCGCGACGGCATGCGCGCCTCGCGCCGCGCGGCGGCCGCCTCGTCCTGTCCGACCTCGAGAGCACGAACGGCACGCGCGTCAACGGTGAAGCTGTTCGCGAGGCCGTCGTGAGCCCGGGCGACCGGGTTGAGCTTGGTGCGACGCGACTCGAGATCGTGGTGCCGGGGGACCCGATGGCGCTCGGACGATCGTCGCTGCCGGGACGGACATGACGGACGACTGGCTCACCCTCCTCCTGTGGGTCGTCCGCCTCGGGTTCCTGCTGCTCCTCTGGATCGCCCTCGGCCTCATGACCCGGGCGTTGCTCCGGGACGTCCGATCGGCGGCCCGCAACCCCGCCGCGGCCCTCGGCCGCCTCGTCGTCGTCGCCTCCGCCGGCCGGCCCGCGCCCGGGACTGTCTTCCCGCTCGACGCGGTGACGACCCTGGGGCGCGACCTCGGCAGCAGCGTCGTCCTCGACGATCCGTACGCTTCCACGAACCATGCCGTCCTCACCTTCCGCGGCCGAGCCTGGTACGTCGAGGACCTGGGCAGCACGAACGGCACGTTCGTGAGCGGGGCGCCGGTGACTGGGATCGCGGTGCTCGGCTACGGTGACGAGATCCAGATCGGCGACGTGCGCCTCCGGCTCGAACGAGGACGCGCGTGACGGGCCCTGCCTCGCTCGCCGACCCGGCGCCGCGCGCCGGCGCACCCGCGGGCTCCGGCGCACCCGCGGGCTCCGGCGCCCCGGCCCGGTCCGGCGCACCCACCCTGCCCGCCTTCGCCCGGCCGCGACCGCGCCCGCGCGAGCTCGTGCTCCTGCTCGCGGTCCTCGGCGCGGTGCTCGTCGGCAGTCTCTCCCTCGGGCTGACGAGGACGGGACGGCTCGAGCCGGCCGACCCGGTGGGGTTCGCCCTCTTCGCCGCCGGCCTCCTCGTCGCCCACCTCGTGCTCGTGCTCGCCGGGCGGCGGCTCGACCAGGTTCTCCTGCCCGCCACGGCCTTTCTTGCGGGGATCGGGCTCCTCCTCATGGAACGGCTGCCCCAGGGCCTCGTCGTCCAGGAGGTCGGGTCCACGACGCTGGGTCTCGGCGAGCTGCAGCTCGTCTGGCTCGGGCTCGCCCTCGTCGTCGCGACGACGATCGCGGTCGGCCTCCGCTCCGACCGCTGGCTTCGCCTCTACAAGTACACCTGGGCGGCGGCGGGCCTCCTGCTCCTCCTCCTGACCTTCGTCTTCGGGTCCGAGGTCAACGGTTCCCGGCTGACGATCGACCTCGGGCCCGTCAGCGGCCAGCCCTCCGAGCTGCTCAAGGTGATCCTCGTCGTCTTCTTCGCCGCCTACCTCGCGGAGAACCGGATCCTCCTCGCCGACGCCCGGGTCCGGATCGCGGGCCCCATCTCCGTCCCGCCCCTCCCGTACCTCGCCCCGATCGGGGCGATGCTCGCCCTCGCCCTCGGCATCGTCGTCGTCCAGCGCGACCTCGGAGCCGCGCTCCTCTTCTACGCCGTCTTCCTGGCGCTCCTCTTCCTCGCCACTGGGCGCCTCACCGACGCCGTCCTCGGGCTCATCCTCTTCGTCGCGGGCTTTCTTGCGCTCGCCGCCCTCTTCCCGCACGTCCAGCAGCGGCTGGCGATCTGGATCGACCCCTGGTCCGACCCGCTCGGCGCCGGGTACCAGCTCATCCAGTCGCTCCACGCGTTCGCCCGTGGCGGGCTCGTGGGGACGGGGCTCGGGGCGGGGCTCCCGGAGACCGGCGGACGGCTGCCGGTCCCCGCGGTCCACACGGACTTCCCGCTCGCGGCGATCGGCGAGGAGCTCGGCGTGGCGGGCGTGCTCGCGGTGCTCGGCGGGTACCTCGTGATCGTCGAGCGCGGGCTCCGGATCGCCGCCTCCTCGCGGGACGACTTCCGGGCCCTCCTCGCCGCCGGCCTCGCCCTCGTGGTCGGCGTCCAGGCGGCGATCATCGCCGGTGGGAACCTGCGGCTGATCCCGCTGACCGGGATCACCCTCCCGTTCATCAGCTACGGCGGCTCCTCGCTGCTCGCGAACGCCCTCGTGATCGGCCTGCTTCTCGCCCTCTCGGATCGCGGTCCCGCGCCGCCCGGACCGCCGCGACCACCCCGGTTCGCCCGGCTCCGCGGTCGCCATGGCGTCGGCGCACGCGGCGCCGACGGAGCGGCCCGATGATGATCCGGGAGCGACCGCTCGCCGGCCGGATGATCGGCCTCTACCTCGTCGTGGTCCTCGCCTTCGGGGCGATTGCCGCGGGCGCCGGGTACTGGGGCGTGGTCCGGGCCGACGAACTCGCCTCGTCGCCGAACGACGCGGCCGTCCAGGCCGCCGCCCGGATGGCCACGCGCGGGAGGATCCTCGACCGCGACGGGACGGTCCTCGCCCGCAGCCGGCGGACGGATGACGGGACCCCCTACCGGGTCTACGTTGACGACGCGGTGAGCACCCCGGTCGGCTACGCGTCGTCGCTCTACGGCGCGGCCGGCCTGGAACGCGCCTACGCGGCGGAGCTCACCGGTCAGACGGGCGCCGACCCGCTGAGTCGCGTGCTCGCGAAGTTCCTCCCACCGGCGGACCGGCGCCTCGACCTGCGGACCTCGCTGTCGCTCGACCTCCAGCGTCTCGCCGTCCGCCTCCTCGGCACCGATCGGGGAGCAGTCGTGATGCTCGATCCCCGGACCGGTGAGGTGCTCACGATGGCGTCCACCCCCGTCTACGACGCCTCGGCCGTGGCCGCTCCCGCAACCTCGAAGAAGGCCTTCGCCCGCCTCCAGGCCGACGATGCGACGCCGCTCCTGAACCGGGCGACGCTCGGCCGCTACGTGCCGGGCTCCGTCTTCAAGATCGTCACCGCGATCGCAGGCCTCGGCAGCGGCTCCGTGACCCCGGCGACGACGTACCCGGAGCAGCCGGCCGCCGAGGAGGATGGCCTCCTCGTGGACGGTTACCGGGTGCGCGACGGGCACCACCCGTTCACCGGCAGCACCGCCCTCGATCTCACCGGCGCAACCGAGGTCTCCTGCAACATCTGGTACGCGCTCGCGGGGCTCGACACCGGCGGAGCGAACCTCGACGCGTTCGCGCGGCGCCTCGGCTTCGAGAAGCCGATCCCCTTCGACCTCCCGACGGCGGCCTCGCAGCTGACAAACGGGGGCGGGCCGATGGCCGGCGGCTTCCTCGACGACGTCGAGCTTGCCAACGCGTCCTACGGGCAGGGCGAGGTGCTCGCGACGCCGCTCCAGATGGCCCTCGTGGCAGCGACGGTGGCGAACGGCGGCGAGCTGATGGAGCCGCGCCTCGCGACGGCGTTCATCGACCGCGATGGCCGGGAGACCACGATCGGCTCCCATTCGCTCGGACGCGTGCTGGATGCCTCGGCAAACGCCGCGATCGTCCGGGCGATGACCCAGGCCGTGGAGGGCGAGTACGGCCGCCTCTTCACCGACGGCGCCGCGGTCCCGGGAGTGACGACCGCGGGCAAGTCGGGAACGGCCCAGATCGGCGGGACCGGCGAGCCGCACTCCTGGTTCATCGGCTTCGCGCCGGCCGAGGCACCGACGGTGGCGATCGCCGTCCTCGTGGAGAACGGCGGGCGGGGCGGCGATCGGGCCGCTCCGCTCGCGGGCAGGATGCTGCGTGCGTATTTCGACCGCCAGCCCTGAGCGCCGGCCCTGGCCGGGTGCCCTGACCGGCCGCCGGAGCCGACCTGCGGGGTCCTGACCGGGTCCCAACCGGTCCCCGGCGGGCGCCTCCGACCCCGTCCGGACCCATCCCCGCGAACCGACGTACTATCTCCGGACCCCGGGACCCCCGCGCGCGAGGGGTCGTCCTGGCACCCGAGCGGTGAGCGTCCCACGCGAGGAGCCCGATGACCAAGATCCAGGAATCCGGCGATCGCGTCGTCGCGAATGTCGAGCGCGTGATCGTCGGCAAGCACCACGAGGTCCAGCTGGCGCTCGTCGCCCTCCTCTGCCGCGGCCACCTGCTCATCGAGGACGTCCCGGGCACCGGCAAGACCGTCCTCGCGAAGGCGATCGCCCGGAGCCTCGGCTGCTCGTTCCGGCGAATCCAGTTCACCCCAGACCTGCTGCCCTCGGATGTGACCGGGCTCTCGATCTTCAACCAGAAGACCGTCGAGTTCGAGTTCCGCCCCGGGCCGATCATGAGCCAGGTCGTCCTCGCCGACGAGATCAACCGGGCCACCCCGAAGACCCAGTCCTCGCTCCTCGAGTGCATGGAGGAGCGCCAGGCCACGGTGGACGGGATCACCCACCTGATGCCGGATCCGTTCCTCGTGATCGCGACCCAGAATCCGATCGAGTACGAGGGGACCTTCGCGCTCCCGGAGGCCCAGCTCGACCGGTTCATGCTCCGGTTGCGGATGGGCTACCCGACCCCGACCGAGGAGATCGTCATCCTCGACGAGCAGAAGCGGATCCATCCCCTGGACGATCTCACCGAGGTCTGCCCCGTCGCGGAGCTCCGGGAGATGCAGGCCGCCGTCCGCGAGATCTACGTGGACGCGAGCGTCTCCGAGTACATCGTCCGCCTGGTGAACGCGACGCGGACCCACCCTGACGTCTACCTCGGCGCGTCGCCGCGCGGGAGCATCGCCCTCTACCGCTCCGGCCAGGCGCGGGCCGCGCTCCTCGGGCGCGACTACGTGATCCCCGACGACGTCAAGGCGCTCGCCGGCCCGGCCCTCGCCCATCGCCTCATCATCAAGACCGGGAGCTCCATCCGCGAGGTGGACGCCGAGGCCGTGGTCCGCGAGCTCCTCGGGACCGTTCCGGTCGATGCCCCGGGTCGCGCGGCGGGCCCCGGGCGCATCGACGCCGAGGGAGCCCGGGCGCGGTAGGCCCGCCGGCCACCCCGCGAGCCGCACCCGGTGAGCCGCGTCCCGTGAGCATCCTGCGCCGCCTCCCGCTCCTCGTCCTCGGGACGATCCTCCTCGTCGCCGCGGTGAGCACCGGCTACCCGTTCCTCTTCTTCGTCCTCTACCTCGGGCTGGCCGTGCTCGGGGGCAGCTACCTCGTCACGCGGTTCGGCCTGGCAGGGCTCGAGGCCGGGTATGCGGTCAACCAGCACCAGGCCCACGTCGGGGAGATCCTGCGGGCGACGTACACCCTGCGCAGCACGAGCCGACTCCCGAAGCTCTGGCTGGAGGTCCACAACCCGACGACCCTGCCGGTCCCGCTGCCCGGCCGGGCAATCTCGCTCGGGCCGTCGAGCGAGCGCTCGTGGATCGCCAAGGTGCCCCTCAACCGCCGTGGCCACTTCCGGGTCGACCCCCTCCGGATCCGGACCGGCGACCCGTTCGGCTTCTTCGAGGCGAGCGCCAGCGTGGGCCACAGCCTGACCCTCGTCGTCTACCCGCGGATCGAGCGGATCCCACGCTGGCGCCTCGGGGCCGTCAACCTCGAGGGGAGCCGTTCGAAGCCCGAGCGGACCCTCCACACGACGCCGCTCGCCACCTCGATCCGTCCCTATGCCCCGGGCGACGGCTTCAACCGGATCCACTGGCCCTCCACGGCCCGGACCGGCGACATCCAGGTCAAGGAGTTCGACCTCGAGCAGACCGCCGACGCCTGGATCGTCCTCGATCTCCTCGCGGGCTCGCAGGTGGGGACGGGCGACGAGGGGACGGTCGAGGTCGCGGTGCGGGTGGCCGCGGCGATCGGGGCGCGGGCGATCGAGCAGAACCGGGCCGTCGCCCTCACGACGACCGGCAGCCGGGTGACGGTCCTGCCACCCGACCGGGGTCCCCGCCAGCGGCACAAGATTCTCGAGCTTCTCGCCGCGGTCGATGGCGACGGCACGACGCCGCTCGCGGAGGCGCTCGTCGCCGGCCTGCCCCTCCTGCGACGGGGGATGTCGGTCATCGTCGTGACCGGGTCCACCGATCCCGGCTGGGTCCGGCCGCTCGCCACGCTGCGGCCGCGCGGGATCGGCTGCCAGGTGGCCTGGCTGGACCCGGCGATCTTCGCCCGGCGCTCGGCCGAGCTCTCGGGGCGGGCCGACCAGCCGGAGGTCGCCGCGGCGATCGCTGCGCTCGAGACCGCCGCCCGGAACACCCGGCACCACCTCGCGGAGTTTGACCTGCGCACCCAAGTCGTGCCGCCGGGCGTGGCCCTCGGCGAGGTCCTTGTCGGATGACCGCGGCCCGGACCCCGTTCGACCTCGGCGCCGGCTACGCTGCCGCACGTCCCGTGGACCGTTCCATCGCGCTCGCCCCGGCGGAGGGCTGGTCGAGCCTCGCCCTGCTCCTGCTCATGGCCTTCCTCGTCGGCTGGGCGATCGATGATGCGCACTGGGTCCTCGGCGACGAGGCTCTCACCGATTTCCTGCCCTGGGCCGGGATACTCGGCGTCCTCTGGGGATTCGGCGCGGCGAAGCTGGGCCAGGGCCGGCTCGTGGCCCACGGCGGGGGAGCGATCCTCGCGACCGTCTTCCTCGTCTGGTCGATCGGGACCCAGGCTGCGCCCGGGCAGGACCCCGCGGGAATGGTGCGGATCGTCGCCGAGAGCGTGGTCGGCGCGTGGGAGGATCTCGTCGTTCGCGGCCAGGCCACGACGACGCAGGTCGCCCACTTCGTCCTCGTCCTCGGCATCCTCGCCTGGGGCACAGGCCAGTTCGCCGGATACGCCGCCTACGCCCACCGCCGGCCCGCGACCGCGGTCCTCGTCCCCGGCACGATCCTCTTCGTCAACGTCGCGATCACCGCCCGCGACCAGCTCGCCCTGCTCGTCCTCTTCTCGGCCGCGGCCCTCCTCTTTCTTGTTCGCTTCCACGTCGCGGACGAGGCGCGCACCTGGGCTCGGCACCGGATCGCCGACGTGGGCGACGCGGCCGGGCTCTCCGTGCGCGCCGGGCTGAGCTTCGTCGCCATCGCCCTCGTGGCGAGCCTGGGCCTGACCGCCGTCGCCTCGTCAGCGCCCCTCGCCGGGGCGTGGCCGGGCGTCCAGGACCACTTCGTCGATCTCGGCAACCAGCTTGCGCGCCTCTTCCCGGCCGGCGGCTCCACGCGCTTCGGCGGCGTGGGCTTCGGCTCCACGGTCAGCGTCACGGGCGAGTGGACCTCCGACGACACGCCGGTTCTCGCGATCACCACCGACCCGGGCGCACCGCGGCGGACATGGCGGGCGGTGGCCTACGACCGGCTGTCGGGGAACCAGTGGAGCCGCAGCGCAACGGCGGAGGTGCCGGTCACCGCGGGCGACGCCCTGCTCGAGGGCACGAGCGACGCACCGATGGACGGGGTCGCCTACGAGGACGTCTCCTACGTCGTGCGGGGCCTCGCCGGGGCACCCGGCGTCGTTCTCGCCCCCGGGATCCCGGCCACGGTGGACCGTGCCGCACGGGTCACGCTGATCACGCGCGGCGGGGAGACGTGGTTCGGCATCGTTCGGGTGGACGGTGCCGGCAGCTACGCGGCCACCGCCGCGATCCCCGTGGTGGACGAGACCGTCGCGGGCGCGGTGACCGAGAACCGCCTCCGGGCAGCCGGCACCGGCGGCCTGTCCGCCGACCTCGTGGCCGCCTACACCGACCTCCAGCCCGGGACGGCGGGCGACGACGTCCGGGGTTTGCTGGCCACCGTTCTCGACGCGGCGAAGCCGACGAACGCCTACGACACGGCCCGTGCGATCGAGTCGTACCTGCGCGATCCGGTCAACTTCTCCTACGACACGAACGTCCTCGACGTGGAGTGCGGGGGCCGGGGGATCGCCGACTGCTTTGCCGTGAGCCGGCGCGGCTACTGCGAGCACTTTGCGACGACGATGGTCGTGATGCTCCGCCTGTCGGGCATCCCGTCGCGCCTCGTCGAGGGCTACCTGCCGGGGAGCCCGGATGCGGCGGGCGAGCAGATTATCCGAAAGTCGGGAGCTCACGCCTGGGTGGAGGCCTGGTTCGACGGTATCGGCTGGGTGAGCTTCGATCCGACGGGCGGCGGGGTGGGGGAGCCGGTGCCGATCCCGGCCGGGCCCCCGATCGCGAGCCAGACGCCCGGGCCTGCCGCCACCGCCGGCTCACCGGGTCCGACGCGCCGCCCCGGCATCGACGAGCCGGGCGGCCCGGCCGGGGGGACCTCCGTGCCGCCGCGGACCCCGGGCATCGGCCCGGTCATCGTGATCGTCATCCCGCTCGGGGGCGTCTTTCTCGCCCTTGCCGTGACCTGGTTCCGCCGTCGGCTCGGGCGACCGGTCCAGCCGGAGATCGTCTACCGGACGGTTGTCGGGATGGCGGCCCGCTTCGGCCACCCGCGCCGGCCGACCCAAACGGTCTACGAGTACCTGGGGTCGCTCTCGGAGGCCGTTCCGTCGGCGGGACCGGAGCTCCAGCTCGTCGCCCGCTCGACGGTCGAGACGACGTACGGGCGTCGCCGCCTGCCGCCGGACCGCCTGGTCGCCCTCGGGGAGGCGCAGCGCCGCCTCCGCTTCGCGCTCCTCCGGCTTCTCGTCCGGCGCCCGGGCCGGCGACCGTAGCCTGCGGGCACGAGGTCCCGGCGCTGGCCGGACGGCGCCTCCCCGTTGCGCAGCCCGCGAGGGCCCGGCCCGTGATTGCGGACGGCCGCTACAGCGCCCCGGAGCGGGCCCGCTCGGCGGAGGCGTCTTCCTCGGCCCGGGTGGCCTCCGAGGCCTCGATCTCGAGCGGGGCGAGGTGCTCCGTTCGATTCCATGCCCGGAGGATGGTGCGACCGTTACGGATGTCGAGGACGGCGATCCCGGTCGTCGTCTGGGTAAAGGTCCAGAAGCGGTCGAGCGGCAGCCCGAGCAGGGCGAGGAGCGCGACCTTGAAGGCGCCGTCATGGCCGACGAGCACAATCCACGGGCCGGCGTGGGGGTCGTAGTACGACGGCGTCCCAGGGTCCCCCGGCCCGCGGTCGGCAGCCGCTGCGAGGTCCTCGAGGACCCGCGCCAGGGCGGCCCGGACCCGGAGGTCCACGTCGGGCAGCGCCTCGCCGCCGGGGGCGTGGACGCCGACCGGGTCGCGCCGCCAGCCCGCGAGCTCGGCGCCGTAGCGCTCGGCCACCTCGCGCTGGTAGAGGCCCTCCCAGGCGCCCTGGGCGATCTCGGCGATCCGCGGCTCCGGACGGAGGGTCGGGGCCGGGCGTCCCGCGGCGAGGAACCCCGCGACGACCGCCTCCGCCGTCTCGCGGGTGCGGGCGAGGGGCGAATGGACGACGGCGACGGGCTCACCCGCGGGCACGGGCAGGCGCGGGGGCGAGTCGGGGGACGCGAGACGCGCCCCGGCAAGCGCGGCCTGGCGCAGGCCGAGGGGCGAGAGCGGCGTGTCGGCCCGGCCCTGGAAGCGCCCCTCGGCGAGCCAGACCGACTGCCCGTGGCGGAGAAGAACGATCGTCGCGGCGAGGTCCGGGGGCACGGGCAGCGGCGGCGGGGCCGGCGCCGGCGCGGCCGCAGGGGCCGGGCGTTCGACCGCACCACCCGGCACGGTTCGCGGCGGTGGGGCTCCCTCCCCGGTGAGCGATCCCTCCCCGGCGGGCGATCCCTCCCCGGCGGGCGCGTTCTTCCCGCCGGGCACTTCCTCCCCGCCGGGAGAGCCCGGCGCCCCGGTCACTCGACTGGCCCGAGGTCGATCACCCAGGTGTCGAGGACCCCGTCAATCGCGCGGATCGCCGCCGCGGTCTCCGCCGGGACCGAGTCGTCGAGGGCCAGGAACATCACCGCGTCGTGGCGCGGCGCTGAGCGGCCGAGGTGCATCGCGCTGATGTTCACGTCGGCCTCCCCGAGCAGGCTGCCGACCCGCCCGATCATCCCCGGCCGGTCCGTGTGCCGGGTGATGAAGACCCAGGGCGCCGGGGCCACGTCGAGCCAATAGTCGTCGAGGCGGACGAAGCGCGGACCGCCGTTCGCCAGGGTGCCGGCCACGGTGCCCTGCGTGCCGTCCGCGGTCGTGCCCGAGATCGTCACGAGCGTCGCGAACGCGCCCGCATCGGGCGTCTTGCGCTCGATGATCGTGAGGCCGCGGGCCTTCGCGATGATCGCGGCGTTGACAAGGTTCACCCGTTCGGTCGTCACGTCGGCCAGGAGGCCGCGCAGGACGGCCGCCTGGAGGGGTGAGACGTCGTGGGCCGCCAGCTCGCCGGCCACCTCGAGCGTGACCTCCTCGATGCCGCCGCGGGCGTACTGGGCGAAGAACCGCCCCAGCATCTCCGCCAGGGGCAGGTACGGGGCGATGGCCCGCGTCGTCTCCGGGGTCAGGAGCGGGGCATTGACGGCGTACCGGGCCGGCCGCCCCTCGAGGACCTCGAGGACCTGCTGGGCGGCCTCCTCGGCGACGGCCACC
>JBBSAS010000025.1:0-12030 GCA_038252055.1 Candidatus Limnocylindrales bacterium | reverse complement strand
GGACCGCCTCGCGATGCTCCTGGCGGCGCTCGACCCGGCCGCGGGCGACCGGGCGATCCTCGTGATCAATCGCCGGGGCGCGGCCTCCGCCGTCCTCTGCCGCGATTGCGGCCATGTCCAGGCCTGCCCGGAGTGCACGCGCCCCCTCGTCTACCACCAGGCCGGCATGACGCTCCGCTGCCATCATTGCGGTGCGGCCGCTCCGCTTCCGGCCCGCTGCCCCGCCTGCGGGTCGCCCCGGATCCGCTACCTGGGCGGGGGAACGGAGCGGCTCGAGGCGGAGGTACGGGCGCGCTTCCCGGACCTGCGGGTCGGCCGCCTCGACCGGGACGTGGTGGAGCGGCGCGGCGCCGCGGTGCGGGTGGTCGATTCGTTCGCGGAGGGCCGCCTCGACGTCCTCGTCGGGACGAGCCTCGTGACGAAGGGGTTCGACATCCCCGAGGTGACCCTCGTCGGCGTCGTGTCGGCCGACGTCGCGCTCACGCTCCCCGACGAGCGAGCGGCCGAGCGCACGTACCAGCTGCTCGTCCAGGCGGTCGGCCGCGCCGGCCGCGGGACGAGCCCCGGCCGGGCGGTGATCCAGACCTATCAGCCCGATCATCCGGCGATCCAGGCCGTCGTCTCGGGCGACCGCGACGCCTTCTACGACGCCGAGCTCTCCGCTCGTCGGCAGTTCCTGGCCCCGCCGTTCGGCTCGACGATCAAGCTGACGGTCGGCCTCGAGGATCGCGACGCGGCGCGAGCGGAAGGGCGGGCGATGGTCGATCGCCTCCGGGCGCGAGCGGCGACCGCCGGCACTCCGACGATCCAGGTCGCCGGGCCGGCCCCGGCCTACGTCCCCCGGCGCGGCGGGCGATGGCGGTTCAACGTCGTGATCCGCGGCCCCGATCCACGGGCCGTCCTGCCGGGCGATCCGGGGCCGCCGTGGTCCGTGGACGTGGATCCCGAGAGCCTGCTCTGACCGGCCGGACGGACCTTGGCGCCGGCGCGAGACTGGGGGACAATGCGCCGTGGAACTATCCCGCACGAGGAGTCGAACGATGACCGACGACACGAGCCAGCCGGCCGGCGATGGGACGCCGTCGGGGTCCGGACCTGCCGAGGGCCGGAGCCCGCAGGCTCACGAATGGCTCTCGCAGCTCCAGCAGATGATCGACCGCGTCGCGGCGGAGGCGTCACCGGTCGCCCGTGACGTCGCCGCGAAGGCCGCCGAGCTGGCGGCCGTGGCGGGCGAGAAGGCCGGGCCGTTCGCGAAGCGGGCCGCCGAGGTCACCGAGGGCGTCGGGTCTCGGGTCGCCACGCGCTCGCGACGCCTTGCCGATGACCTGCGCCACCACGGTGGCGAGGATGCCGCAGCGCCCGAATGGCCGTCGGCCGAGCCCGGCGCCGCGGGGGCGGCGACGGGAGAGCCGGCAGCAACGGGTCAGCCTTCCGAAGCGGAGGGTCCTGTCGGACCGTCCGAGCCGTCCGCCGGCTGAGGCGCCACCGGATCGGACGCTTATCGTCCCGTATACTCGGGGCATGAGCGTCCTTCCGATCCTCACCCTCGGCGACGCCCGGCTGCGCCTGAAGGGCGAGCCCGTCGAGAGCTTCAACAAGCTCCTCCACCACCTGATCGACGACCTGACGGACACGATGCGCCACGCGCCCGGCGTCGGCCTTGCCGGGCCCCAGCTCGGCGAGGCCCTCAACGTCGCGGTGGTCGAGGTCGGTGATCGCCTCTTCGAGCTCGTGAACCCGCGGATCGTCCGGTCCGAGGGCGATGATCGCGACCTCGAGGGCTGCCTCTCGATCCCCGGCTACGTCGCCTACGTGACCCGCCGCGAGCGGGTCTGGGTGGTCGCCCAGAACCGGCTCGGCCGGAAGTACAAGATCGCCGGATCGGCGCTCCTGGGCCGCGCGCTCCAGCACGAGCTCGATCACCTGCAGGGCAAGCTCTACATCGACTACCTCACCTCGCCCGACGAGCTGATCCCCGTCGGCCAGGGCGCCGGCGACGAGGACGAGCCGGAGGTGGACGCGGAGCTCGAACGGCGGGGCATCGATCCGGAGCGGGCCAGAGCGGTCTCCCGCGCCTGACGTGGCCGCGGTTCGAGCCGTCTTCTTCGGCTCCGGCGCCTTCGCCCTCGAGGTCCTGGAGGCCGCCGCGGCGGCGCCGGAGCTCGAGCTCGTGGCCGTCGTGACGGCCCCGCCGCGTCCGGTCGGCCGGCGAGGGGTCCTCACTCCGACGCCGGTGGGGGAGCGTGCCCGGGCGCTCGACCTCCCGATCCTGGCCCCCGAGCGCCTCCGTGACCCGGCTTTCCTTCGGGCGCTCGAGGCGCTGCGACCCGACGTCGGCGTCCTCGCCGACTACGGGAAGCTCCTGCCGGCCGCGGTCCTCGAGCTGCCGGTCCACGGGATCGTCAACCTCCACCCGTCGCTCCTGCCGCGGCACCGGGGCGCCACGCCGATCCCGGCCGCGATCCTCGCCGGTGATCACGAGACCGGCGTCTCGCTCTTCCGGATGGATGCCGGGATGGACACGGGCCCGCTCGTGGCGGCGGTGACCGTGCCGATCGCACCCACCGAGGACGCGCCCGGCCTGGAGCGTCGCCTGGCGCGCGCCGCAGGTGAGCTGCTGGGCTCCTCGGTCGGGCCCTACCTCGCCGGCCGGCTCACGCCGCGCGCCCAGCCGGACACCGGCGCGAGCGTCACCCGGCCGCTCGGTCGAGAGGACGGGCACCTCGACTCGCGCATTCCGGCGGCGCTGCTCGAGCGCCGGGTGCGCGCCTATCGCCCGTGGCCCGGGACCTACCTCGAGATCGCCGGCGGCCGGGTGGGCGTCCTGCGGGCGGCCATGGCCCCGACGCTCCCGGGCGACACGGCCGGCACGATCGTTGCCCACGGCGCGGGCCTCGCGCTCGCGACCGCGACGGGCCGCCTCGTCCTGCTCGAGGTGCAGCCGGCGGGGGGCCGGCCGATGGAGGGGCCCGCCTTCCGGCGGGGGCGGCCCTCCCTGCTCGGCGCACGGGTAGGATGAGCGGACCGCGATGAACGACACTCCCACCGCCGCCGGCCTCCCGACGGACTCGCCCACGCCCACGGCCGTCCGCGTCGACGCACGACCGGCGATCGGCGGCCTCGCGGCACCGGCGGTCGAGGAGATCCTTCTCGAGCTGGGCGAGCCGGCGTTCCGCGCGCGGCAGGTCGCCGATGCCGCCTGGCGTTCGACCGCGGCGTCATGGGACGAGGTGACCACGCTGTCGCGGCCCCTCCGGTCGGCCCTGGCCGAACGGGTCCGGTTCGACACCCTCGTCCGGACCGAAGTCCGGTCCTCCGACGAGGGACGGACGGAGAAGGGTCTCCACGAGCTGGGGGACGGACGCCTGATCGAGTCGGTCCTCATGCACTATCCGGCGACGACCGACCACCGGGCGCGGACGACACTCTGCATCAGCAGCCAGGCGGGCTGCGCCGTCGGGTGCCCGTTCTGCGCGACCGGCGAGCTGGGGTTCGAGCGGGATCTCGAGGTTGCTGAGATCGTCGACCAGGTCCGTCACGCCCGTCGCCGGCTCCTCGCCGCGGGCCGACACCTGACGAACCTCGTCTTCATGGGGATGGGCGAGCCGCTCCTCAACCTCGACGCGGTCCTCGGGGCCGCGGGTGCCATCACCGATCCCGAGCGGTTCGGCCTCGGCGCCCGGCACCTCACGATCTCGACGTCCGGCGTCGTGCCCGGGATCGAGCGCCTCACGCGGCTCCGGCCCCAGTGGACGCTCGCGATCAGCCTCCATGCGGCCCGCGACCCGCTCCGCGACCTCCTCGTGCCCCTCAATCGGCGGTGGCCCGTCGCCGACGTCGTCGCGGCCGCCCGGGCGTACGCGAGCGCGACGCGGCGGCGGGTGAGCTATGAGTACGTGATGATCGACGGGATCAACGACACGGCCGCGGATGCCGACGCCCTCGCGGCCCTCCTGCGCGGGAGCGGTGCGCACGTGAACTGCATCCCGATGAACGCCGTCGCCCACACGCCGTGGCAGGCGAGCGATCCGGCGCGCATCGCCGCGTTCGCGGCGCGGGTCGGCGCGGCCGGGATCGCGGTGACCGTGCGCCGCAACCGCGGACAGGAGGTGGGCGCCGCCTGCGGCCAGCTTGCGGCCGAGCAGGCGGGTGCGCCGCCGCCCCCCGCGGTGGCCCGCCGCCGGGAGCTCCTCGCGGCAGCATCCGCAGCGGCCCTGCGGGGCGAGCGGAGCAGCGAGGCAGTTCCGGCCGGGATCCGGATGCCTGCCGGCCGGGGACCGAAGCGCGGGGCGCCGGGAGCCGCACCGGCCGCGGGCCCCCGGAAGGACCGCCCGGTCGGCGATCCATCTCGCGCCTCCGGCAGGGCGCGCCCCGGATCGAGCCGTCCTGGCCGCTCGACGGCCGCCGGCCAGCCCCACCCCCGGAGGAGTTCCCGATGACCGAAGGCCGGGCGATCATCGCCGCGAGCATCCTCAACGCCGACCTCGCGAACCTCGCCCGGGAGGTCCGGCGCTCCGTGAAGGCCGGCGCCGACCGGATCCACCTCGACGTGATGGACGCCCGGTTCGTGCCGAACCTCACCTTCGGCTGGACGACGATCAAGAGCCTCCGGCGGGTGACGCGTGCCCCGTTCGACGCCCATCTCATGATCGCCGAGCCGGGGCGCTGGATCGAGAAGTTCCTCGATGCCGGCTGTGATTCGATCACCGTGCACGTCGAGGTCGAGGAGCCCCTCGAGCCGGTCCTGCGGCAGATCCGGGCGAGCGGCCGCGCGACGGGCCTCGCGCTTCGGCCGGGGACCCCGATGACCGCCCTGGAGCCGTATCGCGACCTGATCGACATCGTCATGGTCATGACCGTGGAGCCCGGCTTCGGGGGACAGGCGTTCATGCACGACGTCGCCCGGGAGAAGATCCCGGCCGCCCGCCGCCTCCTCGCCGAGAAGCCCTGGGGCGCCGAGGTCCATGTCGACGGCGGAGCGAACCGCGAGACGGCCGAGTTCATCGGCGGCCTGGGGGCCGACGTCCTCGTCGCCGGGACGGCGATGTTCGCGAAGGGTCACGATCCGGCCCGGGAGGTCCGCCTGATGCGGGCGCTCGCCGACGAGGGGTACGCGGTGGATCTCAACGACGGGGTGATGCCCGAGTCGCGCGAGCGCATGCTCCGGTTCACGAGCCTGCCGCGGGCGCTCGGCCACCCGCTCCGAGATGCGATCGAGGAGGCCGGCGTGCCGGTGGTGACGTTGCGCGGGGACGGGCAGGTGGCCGCGGACGGCGCCCGCGACGTCGACCTCCTGATCCCGGCCTCGGCGGCGGCCTGGGTCGAGCGGCATTTCGGCGACCGTCGCGCGGCTCTCGAGGCGGAAGCGGTGGCCGTGCGGGCGACGCCCCCAGCCCGGCCGGCCGACGCAGAACCCACCGGGCCGGAGGGCTAGGTGCGGGCGCTGCTCCAGCGGGTCTCGCGGGCCGAGGTCCGGGTGGAGGGGAGCGTCGCGGGTGCCATCGACCGCGGGCTCGTCGTCCTGGTCGGCGTGGGCCGGGGTGATGACGCCGGGACGGCGGACGCGCTCGCCCGCCGCGTCGTGGAGCTCCGCATCCACGCCGATGCCCTGGGCCGGACGAACCTGGCCCTCGCCGATGTCGGTGGCGCCGTGCTCGTCGTGAGCCAGTTCACCCTCTACGCGGACACCCGCCGGGGCCGCCGGCCGAGCTTCACCTCGGCCGCCGAACCGGAGCTCGCGGCAGCCCTCTACGAGCGCTTCTGCGCGGCCCTCGAGGAGCTCGGGACGACGGTCGCCCGCGGACGGTTCGGCGCCTCGATGGAGGTTGAGCTCGTGAACGAGGGACCGTTCACGATCTGGCTCGACACGGAGGGCTGACCGCAGGTCCGGGTGCGATGGGCGCCGGACACGACGAGACCCGGCCGCCGGACGCGGGCCGGGTCTTCCGGGCGCGACGTGGGGCCGTGGGCCCCGGGATCAGCGGGACTTCTTGGCTTGGGTCCGCTTGCAGCGGGTGCAGACGAGCTTGCGCGTGACCAGCCCGTTCTCGACGACGGCGAGCGTCTGGAGGTTCGGCTGGTAGCGCCGGTGGGCGCGGACGCGGTTCATCCCGCTCGACTGCGGGTTGAACCCGCCCATCGCGACCTTGCCGCAGATCGCACAGCTTCGGGCCATGGAAGTCCTCTGGGTTCGTGATTGCTCGCTGGCAGCGGGGAGGGCCCGCCGACGAACGCCGGGCAAGCGACACCGACGCCGGTGCGGACCCGGGGAGGCTGTATGCTAGCACACCGTTTCGCGCCTGCTCGCCCGCACGGAGGAGCCGTCCCACATGCCCGAGCCACCCGTGCACCGCCTCGTGCCCGGTCGCGCCCTCGTCACTCGGCGCGCCATCACCGAGATCGTCCAGGCCGCGGTGCTCGGGAGCTACGGCGTCACCGGGCTTGCCCGCTCGCTGCCGAACCGCCTCGGGATCGGACGACCCATTCGCATCGCGCTGGAGCCCGACGTGGCCGTGGAGGTCCGCCTCACCATCGCCCACGGCCTCCCGGTCGCCGAGGTCGCCCGCCAGGTCGATTCCGCGGTTCGCTACGGGCTGCGACGGGCGCTCGGCCGGGAGATCGGGCGGGTCACGATCCGCATCGCCGGCCTCGACGGCGGTCCGTTCACGACCCCGGGCGGCGTCACGGTGAGTGGTTCCGGCGAGGGCCGCGCGTAGGTGGTCCGCCTTGCCAGTGACGGGCGTGGCCTGCGCAGGGCCGTCGCCGCGGCCGTCGACAATCTCGAGCGGCATGTCGATGAGATCAATGAGCTGAACGTCTTTCCGGTCCCGGACGGCGACACGGGGTCGAACATGCTCGCCACGTGTCGCGAGATGCTCGCCTACGCCCGCGAAGGCTCGGGGGCAGGGGAGGTCGGCGATCGCCTCCGGGAAGGGGCGCTCTTCGGGGCCCGCGGCAACTCCGGCGTGATCCTCAGCCAGGTGGTCCGAGGGGTCGCCGAAGGGCTCGCGGGCAAACGGCGGTTCAACGCGCTCGACCTCGCCAACGCGCTCGCGCTCGGTTCGACGGCCGCGTACGGGGCGGTCCCCCGACCCGTCGAGGGAACGATGCTGACGGTCATTCGCGAGGCGTCGGCCGCCGCCGTGGAGGCCGCCGAGCGTGCGAACGACCTGGAAGCCGTGCTGGCGGCCTCGACCGACGCTGCGGCCCGGGCGCTCGACAAGACCCCGAGCCTCCTCCCCATCCTCCGGGAGGCGGGTGTCGTCGACGCCGGGGGCGCGGGGCTCCTGCGTCTCTTCGAGGGCGCCCTCGCGCATCTCCGAGGGGAGGATGCGCCGGTGGCGTCGCCCCGGCCGCCGGCAATCCCGAGCCCGACCCCCACCGACGCCGTCCATCTCGAGACCGGGCACGGCTACGAGACGGTCTACCTCGTCCATCCGTTTCCCGGGGAGCTCCTCGACCTCGACCGGCTCCGCGCCTACCTCGTTCGGACCGGCGAGTCGGTGAACGTCGCCGGCGACGCGAAGGCGGCGAAGATTCACGTCCACAACGGCCGACCCGACCTCGTGCTCCGCCACGCGCTCCGGCTGGGCCGGATCGTCAATGCCTCCATCCTCGACCTGGACCACCAGGCCGCCGAGGTCCGCGACGGGCGCCGCGGCGTCGCGGTGGCGGATGGGGCGAGCCCGGGTGCGCCGGGTCCCGGAATGACCCCGGATGCGGTGGGCGACCGGGCCGGGCGCCGGGTGCCGCTCGGCGTTCTGGCGGTGGCGGCCGGCGACGGACTGGCCGAGGCGCTGGCCGCCTTCGGGTCGGCGGACGAGCGGCTCCACGTGGCGATCGTCCGGGGTGGCCAGTCCGAGAACCCGAGCGCGGGCGAGCTTCTCGCGGCCATCCTCGCATCCCCGGGCGAGGAGGTGGTAATCCTGCCGAACAACCCGAACACGAAGCTGGCTGCTGGACAGGCCGCGGAGATGGCCGACCGGCCCGTCCGCGTCGTGCCGACCCGGAACGCCGCCGAGGGGATCGCGGCGCTGCTTGACGTCGATCCCGCGCTGGGAGCGAGCGGGAACGCGGAGACGATGCTCGCCGCGGGCCGGTCGATCCAGACCCTGCTCCTGACCGAGGCGGTCCGGGACGCCCGGGTCTCGGGCCGGAAGGTCCGCAAGGGCCAGGCGATGGCCCTTGACCCCGACGACGGGCTGCTCGCCGTGGACGACGACCTGGAGCGAGCCCTCCTGGACGGGATCGCCGCGCTCGACGCCGGCTTCAGCCTCGTGACGATGTGGTACGGAGAGCAGGCAACCCTCGGCGAGGCGGAGCACCTTGCGCAGCGCGTGCAGCAGACCTGGCCGGGTATCGAAGAAGTCGAGGTCCGGCGCGGCGGCCAGCCCCATTACCGGTACCTCGTGAGCGCGGAGTAGGGGAGCTGGTGGCAACCCGCGGAGCGCGTCCGCGAGGCAGCGCGGAGCCTCTCCCTGCGGACGTCTTCGCCACGCCGCTCCGGGCCAGCGGCCTCCCGGGCGCGGCGGCCCTCGGGCGGGTCGGTGGCCGCGTCGGGCTCAAGACGGTTCGCGATCTCCTCCTCTGGCTCCCGAGGCGGTACGACGATCTCCGCCGGGTCCATGCCCTCGCGACCCTCCCGTTCGTGGAGCCGGGCGACGTGGTCAGCGCGCGGGCGCGGGTCGTCTCGATCCAGGCGGGGCGCACGGCCCGCCGCCACGTCCAGGTGGTCACGGCGCGCCTCGAGGACGAGTCCGGGACGGCCGAGGCCCAGTGGTTCGGCCGCCAGTTCGTGGACCGGCGCCTCGTCCCGGGCCGGGAGTACCTCTTCTCGGGGAAGGTGGCGAGGCGCGGGTTCGGGGTGGTCCTCGACAACCCCGCCTTCCAGGCCCCCGAGGGCGACCTTCTCCACGTCGGGAGGATCGTCCCGGTCTACCGCCTGACGGCCGGGCTCGCTCTCCGGTCGCTGCGCGCGGCGATCCGGGCGGCCCTCGACCGCTACCCGGCCTATCCCGAGTATCTCCCCGCCGACCTGCGACAGGCCGAGCGCCTCGTCGGGATCGCGGAGGCGCTCGAGGAGGCCCATTTCGCAACGGACTTCGGGCGGAACGAGGCCGCCCTCGGGCGCCTGGCGTTCGACGAGCTCCTCGCCCTGCAGCTCGGCATGGTCGCCCGGCGCCGCCAGCGGGCGGTCGCGGCGGCCGTCGAGGTACGCGTCTCCGATGGCCGGGATGCGGCGATCCGTGCGTCGATCTCCGGGGCCCTCGCCGAGCGGGTGGGCGGGGAGGTGGAGCTGACCGCGGACCAGGTCGCCGCGATGCGCGCGGTGCGGGCGGACGTCGTCGGGCCCCACCCGATGCTTCGCCTCCTCCAGGGCGACGTCGGATCCGGCAAGACCGCCGTCGCGGCGTATGCCCTCGCCCTGGCGGCCGAGGCCGGGGTCCAGGGTGCCCTCCTGGCCCCGACCGACCTCCTTGCCCGTCAGCACGCATCGACCCTCGCCGGCCTGCTCGGACCGCTCGGGATCCCGGTCACGCTCCTGACGGGCTCGATCGCCTCGGCCGGTGCGAGGACCGCCCTCGACGCGATCGCCGACGGGAGGGCGACCGTCGTCGTGGGGACGCACGCCCTCTTCTCCGAGCGGGTCCGCGTCGCCCGCCTGGGCCTCGTCGTCGTGGACGAGCAGCACCGCTTCGGCGTCGAGCAGCGAAGCGCCCTCGAGGCGAAGTCCACCGCCGGCGCGCCGCACGTCCTGCTGATGACGGCGACGCCGATCCCGCGGACGCTCGGACAGGTGATCTACGCGGACCTCGACGTGACGAACCTCCGGTCGGTCCCGGCCGGTCGGATCGCGGTTCGCACCGGGATCCGACAGCCCGATGACCTCGACGGCACCTGGGAGCAGGTTCGCCGCGAGGCGTCCGAGGGACGGCGAACGTTCATCGTCGTGCCCCGGATCGGCGAGGACGGCGACGCCAACGGCGGGGATGGCGGGGCAGAGGGCGGCGGGAGCGAGGTGGCGACGGCAACGGCCGAGCATGAACGGCTGCGCGAGCTCCTCGCCCCGCTCCGGGTCGGGATCGTCCACGGACGCCTGAAGCCCGCCGAGCGTGACGAGACCATGGCGGCGTTCCGCGACGGGAGGCTCGACGTGCTCGTGGGAACGACCGTCGTCGAGGTCGGCGTGGACGTGCCCGAGGCGTCCCTCATCGTGATCGAGGGGGCGGATCGCTTCGGCCTCGCCCAGCTCCACCAGCTGCGGGGCCGGGTGGGACGCGGGACGGCGCAGTCGTACTGCGTCCTCGTCAGCGCGGCACCCGGATCATCGGTCGCGATGGAGCGACTCCGCGCCGTCGCCGCGACGCGCGACGGTTTCGTCCTGGCGGAGACCGATTTCGACCTCCGGCGCGAGGGTGACGTCCTCGGCCTGGCCCAGTCCGGTCTCCCGCAACTCCGGGTGGCCACCCTCGCCCGCCCCGACCACCGCGATCTGGCGGTGGCGGCGCGACGGCACGCCGAGGCGTTCCTGGACCCGCAGGGCGCCTTCCGCGACCCGGACGGCCCGCTGGCCGCCGAGCTGACCGGGGGCTGGCTCGCCCGCGTCTGGGCCGGCGAGCCCGCTCCGGGAGCGTGAGGGTGGCCGGCGCCGGGCGCGTCGTCGCGGGATCGGCCCGGGGGATCGGCCTCGCCGCCCCGGGTTCGGTCGCGCGCCCGCTCGCCGACCGGGCGAAGGAGGCCGTGTTCGCGATCCTCGAGCCGATCCTGCCCGGCGCGTGGGTGCTCGACCTCTGCGCGGGCTCCGGCGCGGCCGGGATCGAGGCCCTCTCGCGCGGTGCCGTCCGCGTCGTCTTCGTGGATCGGGATGCCGCCGCAGTTCGCGCGATCCGGGAGAACCTCCGGCGCACCGGGCTTGCCGACGCGGCGTCGGTCATCCGCCGGGACGCGGTTGCCGCGACCAGGGGGCTCGCCGGCGAGGCGGCCCGGTTCGACCTCGTGATCGTCGACCCCCCGTATGCGGAGACGAACCTCCGTGCCACTATCCTCGCCGCCCTTGGGGCGCCGGACTCCCCCCTTGCCCCCGGGGCAACCGTGATCGCGACCGGGCGCTGGCGGAGCCCCGCCCCGGAGCGGGCCGGGCTGCTACGATCGACGCGGTCTCGCCGCTTCGGGGAGACCCTCGTGACGTTCTACCGGTTCGACCCGGGCGCCGTGGACGCGGACGCGGCACCGGGCCCGGTGGCCTGACGGAGGGTTCATGCATACCGCCGTCTATCCCGGGTCGTTCGACCCGGTCACCCTCGGACACCTGGACGTCCTCCGTCGGGCGGCCGGCGTCTTCGACCGCGTCGTGGTCGCCGTCCTCGCGAACCCCCGCAAGACGCCCGCCGGCGAGGCGAGCCTGCGCGCCTCCACGATCGCCGACGCGATCACCGAGGCGCTGCCGGAGATCCGCGACCGCGTCGATGTCCGCGTCTTCGAAGGGCTGACGGTCGAGGCGTGCCGCGAGGTCGGGGCCCACCACATCGTCCGCGGCCTTCGGGCCGTCTCCGATTTCGAGGCCGAGCTGCAGATGGCCCACATGAATCGGCGCCTGGCCCCGGAGATCGACACGGTCTTCTTCATGACCGCCCTCGAGTACGGCTACCTGTCCTCGAGTCTCGTGCGCGAGATCGCCCGCTTCGGGGGTGACGTGTCGGCGATGGTGCCCCCAGGCGTCGCGAACGGGCTGTCGCTTCTGGAGGGGGGACGTCGGCGGCTATAATCGCGAGACCATCGCCCCACGGCGCCGAGGAGGGCCAGTCCGATCGACATCATGTTCTTCGTCGAGCGCCTGGAAGGGATGCTCGCGAACGGGAAGAAGCTGCCGTTGACCTCGAGCGTGATCGTTGACCAGGCCGGGGCGCTCGAGCTGATCGACGAGCTGCGCCACGCGATCCCCGAAGAGGTCCAGTCGGCGCGGCGTATCAACGCCGAGGGTGAGCGGATCCTCGAGCGGGCCAACGAGGAGGCGGGGGAGGTCATTCTCCG
>JBBSAS010000024.1:0-12050 GCA_038252055.1 Candidatus Limnocylindrales bacterium | reverse complement strand
TCGCCGCCCTCGCCGCCCTCGCCGTGGTCGTCGCCGCCTGCGGGTCGACCACGACCGAGCTCACCGACCCGGCCCAGATCCTCCAGAAGGGCGCTGCATCGCTCGGGGAGATCAAGACCGTCCACGTGCGCGGCGCGATCGACGGGGAGATCCCCCTGAGCCTCATGGGCCAGGCTGGCGCGCCCCTGCCGATCGACGGGACCACGATCGACGGCGACGTGGACATCGCCGCGAACGCACTGGCCGTGGAGCTGCTCGTGCCGGCCTTGCTGAACTTCCGGGCGAACCTCGTCGCCGTGGACGGCACGGCCTATCTCAAGGCGCCGCTCATCACCGGCGACCAGTGGCAGCGCCAGGCAGCCGGTGGGATCGGGGCCGACGCCGCGAACATCCTCGACGGGCTCGGCACGTTCTTCGCCCGGCCGGAGCTGAAGCCGGACAAGCTCGCCGACGTCCGCTGCTCCGGAACCGACTGCTACAGCGTGCAGTTCACCGTGCCGGCCGCCGAGATCCAGGGCGCCCTCGGTTCGCTGGGGAGCGCGATTCCGGGCCTTTCGGGCGACCAGCTGGGCGACGCGACCGTGATGGTCGGCGTCCGCAAGGACAACCTCCGCCTCGCCACGCTCGCAATCGACCTCCCGGCCGGCGGCACGAAGCTGCTGTCGATTGCCCTGGAGTTGAGCAGGTACGACGAGCCGGTCACGATCACGGCACCGCTCCCCGACCAGGTAAAGGACGCCGGCGGCTGACGCGCGGGGCGTGTCGCCCCTTGGCAGCGGCGCTGCCCCCACGGTCGACGTCCCGCACGGGCGGTGTCGCCGTCCCGTTGGCGCGACCGCCCGGCAGGAACCCCTCGCAAGGGCCGGTCGCCCCGGCCGATGCGCTTCGCTCGGCGCCCGTTCTTCGGAGCGAACGCCTCCATTCCTCCGGAATACCAGTCCCCGTCGTACTGCGTTCGCGATTCCAGCGTCGCGCGGCACGCCCCTTCCCGCCGCGAGCGCTGCTGATCTCGGGATCGTCGGCCGGACCGGTGGAACCCGGGGTCACCCGGCTCATCGGGGGCGCTTCGCCCGCATTGCAGCATCCGGGCTGATATCTCGGCCCGGTTGCGGCCCCCGGTCGAAGCAACAGCGCCGGGGCTGATATCCCGGCCGGTTACGGCTCCGGCCGGCGGGGTTGCGCCGCGGCGGCGTGCGGCGCCGGCGGCGTGCGGCGCCGGCGGCGTGCGGCGCCGGCGGCCAGCCTCGAGGATCCGCCGCCGTTGGGCCGGTACGGGGCGGCAAAGCCGACGCCGGTACAATCGGACCGTGGACCCCACCTCCCCTCGGCGCGCCGAGCCCCATACGACCGTGCCCGACGAGCCGCCGCCGCTCGGCGCGGGGGACACGTCCGGCGCCCGGGTCATCGGCCATGAGTCGCCCCCGACCGCCGTCGCCCTGCCGGACGGGCCGGACGCGCCGATCCCGGACGACGAGCCGCCGCTGCCGGATGCGTGGGCAGCCGACGACAAACTGCCCGCATCCGACGCGCTCGCCCGCGCTGACGAGCCGCCGCTGCCGAGTGCCCCGCCCCCCGACGAGGAGCCGTGGGGCTCGACCGGCGCCGACCCGCGCGCCGCGGGGCGTGACCGCGGCCTCGCCACGGGCGCGGCCAGCCGCGAGGAGCTCGCCGCCCGGATCCTCGAGCGCCTGAACCCCGAGCAGGCCCGGGCCGTGAGCACGACCGGCGGCCCGCTCCTCATTCTCGCCGGGGCCGGATCCGGGAAGACCCGCGTTGTCGCCCACCGGGTCGCCTACCTCATCGGCGTCGCCGGCGTTCCGCCCTGGCGGATCCTCGCCGTGACGTTCACGAACAAGGCCGCCGGCGAGATGCGCGAGCGGATCATCGCCCTCGTCGGGGCGGATGACGGGCGGAAGGTCGAGATGGGCACCTTCCACGCCCTCTGCGCCCGAGTTCTGCGCCGCGACGGCGGAGAGATCGGCCTGTCCCCTCGCTTCGTCATCTACGACGCCGACGACCAGCAGGCGCTCATGCGGCAGGTCTTCCGCGACGCCGACCTGCCCCTCAAGGGCGGCCCCCTGCGGCCCCGCACCGTGCTCGAGGCGATCAGCCGGGCGAAGAACAACCTCGAGTCGATCGACGAGCTGGCGGCCGAGGCCACGACCCACATGGAGCGCGAGATCGCCCGCCTCGCGACCGCCTACGCGGCCCGCCTGCGATCGGCTGGGGCGCTCGATTTCGACGACCTCCTCGTCGAGACCGTCCGCCTCCTCGAGACTCGCCCCGACGTGCTGGCGCGGTACCAGGCCCGCTGGCGCTACCTCCACGTGGACGAGTACCAGGACACGAACGCCGCTCAATACCGGATCGTGCGCGCGCTCGCCGCGGCCCATCACAACCTCTGCGTCGTCGGCGACGACGACCAGTCGATCTACGCCTGGCGGGGGGCCGACCTGCGGAACATCCTCGACTTCGAGCGCGACGAGCCCGGGGCCACCGTCGTGAAGCTCGAGCAGAACTACCGGAGCACGCAGCTCATCCTCGACGCCGCCCACGCCGTGGTGGCGAACAACGAGGATCGCAAGGAGAAGCAGCTCTGGACCGACCGGGCCGGCGGCCGCCCGATCCAGCGCTTCGAGGCCTGGAACGAGGAGGAGGAAGCCGAGTGGATCGCCCGCCAGGTCGAGGCCCTCCTCGGCGGCCGATCGGCAACCCTCACCCGCCGGGCCGACGAGCCGGACGCGCTCCGGCCCAAGGACGTCGCCGTCCTCTACCGGACGAACGCCCAGTCTCGGGCGATCGAGGAGGCGTTCCTCCGCTACGCGATCCGCTACCAACTCATCGGGGGGACCCGCTTCTACCAGCGCCGCGAGGTCAAGGACGCGCTCGCCTACCTCCGCGTCCTGCGCAGCGACACGGACGAGGTCAGCTACGAGCGGATCGTGAACGTCCCCGCCCGCGGCATCGGCGACCGGACGCTCGAGGTCCTCAGGATGGCGGCGGCCGACGATGGCCAGACCTACTGGAGCGCGCTGGAGCGGGCCGCGGCCGGCGAGCTGCTCCTCGTTCCCCGCGCCCGGGGCGCCCTTGCCGACTTCGTGACCCTCGTCCGGCGCCTCCGCGGCCGGGTCGGCGTTCTGCCGGTCCCCGAGCTGCTCGACGACGTGCTCGAGGCCTCGGGCTACCGGGCGATGCTCGCCGACGGCACCGAGGAGAACGAGGAGCGCTGGCGCAACCTCCTGGAGCTGCGCTCCGTGACGACCCGCTACGACGACCTGGCGCCGGAGGACGCCGTGGACCGGCTCCTGGAAGAGACCGCCCTCGTCGCCGACCAGGATTCCTACGAGGCGGGGGCCGACGCGGTGACCCTGATCACGCTCCACGCGGCGAAGGGCCTCGAGTTCGGCGCGGTCTTCATCTCGGGGATGGAGGAGGGGATCTTCCCCCACAGCCGCGCGCTCGACGACGAGAAGGAGCTCCAGGAGGAGCGGCGCCTTGCCTACGTGGGGATCACCCGGGCGAAGGAGCGGCTCTTCCTCTCGCACGCCTGGCAGCGGGCGACCTGGGGGCCGGGCAGCGGCGGGCCGGCGGTCCCGTCACGGTTCCTCTTCGAGATCCCGGCCGACCTGATGGAGGGCCCGAAGCTCCACGCCGAGGACGGCGACGATCCGGCCTACGACCTCGACCTCGCCTTCGGGGCCCGGCGCAGCAGCCGCTTCGGGACGCCGGTCCGGGCCCGCGGAGGGGCGTACCGGACAGGCAGCGGGACGCCCGGCGCGCCCCCAAACGGTGCCGTGTTCCGCCCCGGGCGCGACCTCGCCGCGCGGCGCGACGCGTTCGCCGCGGGCGCCCGCTCGGGTTCGCTGGCGGTGCCGGGACCCGGACGGCCGGCGATCGGGACCGCGCTCTCCCATCCGGCGATCGGGACCGCGCCCGCCCGACCGGCGTCGGCGCCGCGTGTCCGTGTCCCCGGGGAGCGGCTCTTCCGCGACGGCGACCGGGTGTCGCACCCACGTTTCGGCGACGGCGTCGTCGTCACGAGCAAGCTCACCCGCGACGACGAGGAGGTCACGGTCGCCTTCCGCAACGGCGGCGTGAAGACGCTCCTCGCGAGCATGGCGAACCTGGACCCCGCCGGCTGAGCTGCGGGAGGGGACGTGAGGGCGCCTCCGCCACGGCGCGGAGGCACACGCCGACCACTCGGCGCGGCTGGGCGCCGTCCACCGGCGCGGCCCGGCACGGCGCGGCCCGGCGCGGCCCGGCACGGCGCGGCCCGGCGCGGCCCGGCACGGCGCGGCGAAGCGGCGATAGACTCGGCACGAGATGACCACGCCCGACCTGCCCGTCGATCCCGGTCTCGTCGCGGCGGCCGTCGCCCTGGGGGCCGACGCGGCCGCGGACCGCCACGCAGCGCTGGCAGGCGAGGTCACGGCCGCGAACCGCGCCTACTACCTCGAGGACGCGCCGACGATCTCCGACGCCGAATACGACGCACGGCTCCGCGAGATCGTTGCCCTCGAGGCCGCCTTCCCGCCGCTTCGGACCTCCGACTCACCGACCCAGCGCGTGGGAGCGGCCGATGCCGGCGACACCAGCCCGTTCGCGGAGGTCCGTCACGAGCGACCGATGCTCAGCCTCGGCAACGCCTTCGGCGAGGAGGAGCTGCGGGCGTTCGACGCCCGGGTCCGGCGCGGGCTGGGCCTGCCGCCTGCGCCGGAGCCAGCCCCGGACCTGCGCTACGTCGCCGAGCTCAAGATCGACGGGCTCGCCGTGAGCCTTCGCTATCGCGGCGGGCGCTTCGTCCGAGGAGCCACCCGGGGCGACGGCACGGCCGGCGAGGACGTCACCGCCAACCTGCGCACGATTGCGGCGATCCCGGCCAGCCTCCCGCAGGACGTCACCATGGAGGCCAGGGGCGAGGTCTACATGCCGAAGGCCGAGTTCGCCCGGATCAACGCCGAGCGCGAGGAGGCTGGCCTGCCCCTCTACGCGAACCCGCGCAACAGCGGCGCCGGCTCGCTGCGCCAGCTCGACCCGGCGGTGACGGCCGGTCGCCGCCTCTCGTTCTGGGCCTACCAGCTCATCGAGGACACGGCACCTGCCCAGGGGACGTTGTTCGGTGGCGGAGGTGCCGCCGGTCCGGTAGCCGCGAACGGGTCAGCGGCGGAAGGCGGCGCACCGGTCGTGATCGGCCCCCCGGCCGTGGCCAGCCAATCGGACGCCCTCGCTCGCCTCGAGGCCCTCGGCTTCCCGGTGGAGCCGCATCGCGAGGCCGGCCTCGACATCGAGGGGGTCCTCGCCTTCGTCGCGCGCTGGCGCGAGCCCCGCCACGACCTCGACTACGAGACCGACGGCGTCGTCGTCAAGGTCGATGACATCGCCCAGCAGACCCGGCTCGGGATGGTGGCCCGCGCGCCCCGCTGGGCGATCGCCTTAAAGTTTCCGCCCGAGCAGGTCGAGACCGTCGTCGAGGACATCGTGCCCTACGTCGGGCGGACCGGCACGCTGACGCCGGTGGCCCACCTCCGGCCGGCGAAGGTGGCCGGCAGCATGGTGGCCCGGGCGACCCTCCACAACCTCGACGAGGTCCGTCGGAAGGACATCCGGATCGGCGACCAGGTCGTCCTCCAGAAGGCGGGCGACGTCATCCCCGAGGTGGTCCGCCCGTTCCCGGAGCGGCGGACCGGAGCGGAGCGCATCTTCGAGATGCCGGTCGCGTGCCCCGTCTGCGGCACGCCGATCGTCCGCGACGAGGGCGCCGTCCGCCACTACTGTCCGAACCCGGCCTGTCCGGCCCGCCGGGCCCAGGAGTTTGCCCACTTCCTCGGGCGCGGCGGGATGGACGTGGAGGGAGCCGGCTGGGCGGTCCTGGAGCAGCTCCTCGAGCGCGGGATGGTCCGCACCCGAGGCGACGTCTTCCGCCTCACGGTCGAGGACCTCGAGTCGCTCGACCGGTTCGCCCGCAGGAGCGCCGAGAACCTTGCCGCGGCGATCGAGCGGGCCCGCGTGGGGCGGCCTTTCGCCCGGGTTCTCAACAGCCTCGGGATCCCCCAGGTCGGCGAGGCGACCGCGATCGACCTCGCCCGCTGGCTCGCCGGCCGGGTCCGCCCCGATGCCCTGCCGCCCGCGGCGCCCGATGCCCTGCCGCCCGCGGCGCCCGATGCCCTGCCGCCCGCGTTGCCGGACGCCCACCCACCCGCGGCGCCCGATGCCCTGCCGGACCCCTGGTTCGCGGCGGCCGAGGCCGAGCTGCGCCGGGTCGCGACCGATGAACCCGACCTGCTCACCGAGGTGATGGGGATCGGCCCCACGGTCGCTGCCGCGATCTCGCGCTGGTTCGCAGACCCGGCCACCGGCGATGGCCTTCGCGAGCTCGTTGACGCGGGAGTGGTCCCGGAGCGTCCGGTGCTCGCCCCCGCGGTCGCGTCGGCCGCCAATGGGGGCCCGCTCTCGGCGAAGACGGTCGTGGTAACTGGCACGATCGAGGGCTTCAGCCGGGCGGAGGCGGAAGAGGCCGTCCGCGCCGCCGGGGGCAAGGTCGCGGGCTCGGTCTCGCGGAAGACCGACTACCTCGTCGCCGGCCCGGGTGCCGGGTCGAAGCTCGCGAAGGCACAGGAGCTGGGCGTCACCGTCCTCGACGCGGACGGCTTCCGGGCACTGCTCGCGGGCGAGCCGCCGACGGCACCTTGACGTCGCAGGTTGCACGGCCGGACAGCCGCGATCGGTCGCGGCTGTCGCGTCATCGGCCCGTGGGCCGGCCGGGGCGCGACGTCGCCCATCCGTGGCTGCCTGCCGCCGGGTCGAGTTCGGCGAGGGCCTGGACGTCGCCGTTCTCGGGGCCTCGGCGCCGGCCGGCCGTCGGTGCCGGCGAGGTAGTCGGGACCGAGCTCGACAACAACCAGGCATCGCGGCAGCCAGTCGTCCGGCGCGTTGGCGTCGCCAATGTCCGCTCCATGAGCAGATTCGGGCTTTCGCGCGCGACATGAGCGCCACCGGAGCTGCTCGCCGCCGTCGGTTCCGCTCCCAGCGATCCTTGCGGGTGATCCTGCCCATGGAGCGAGCAGCGTGAGCATCAAGGGCACTTCTTCACGCGGCCAATCCGGCGCGGCGTAAACGGTCGCGACCCCGCTCCCCGCGATGTGCTCATGGAGCGGTCACGAGCACTCGCAGGGCACAGCGAGGTGGAGCGATCACGAGACCTCGCGGGGTGGCGAGTCGCCGCGAGGGCGCCGCGCAGACCTGGCGAGGCGCAGCGAGCCGGCCACCCCCCGCCGCCACGCTGCCACATGTCCGGCGGTGGCACCCGCTCGGCTATGATCGGGCGCATGGGAGCACTTTCGCGAGCCGATGTCGAGCACGTCGCCTACCTGGCCCGCCTCGGCCTGACCGACGACGAGCTGACGCGCCTCGAGGGCGAGCTCAACCACATCCTCGACCAGTACGCGATTCTGGCACGGCTCGACACCGACGCGATCCCCCCGACCGCCCAGACGATCGAGCTGGAGAACATCCTCCGCGAAGATGTCGCCCGACCGTCCCTTACCGTGGACGAGGCGCTCGCGAACGCGCCCGCGCGCGAGGGCAACCGCATCGTCGTCCCGGCGATCATCGGCGCCGAGCAGGGGAGCGACGCCGAGCAGGGGAGCGGCGCCGAGCAGGGGAGCGACGCCCAGCAGGGGAGCGGCGCCGAGCAGGGGAGCGGCGCCAAGCAGGGGAGCGACGCCCAGCAGGGGAGCGACGCCGAGCAGGGGAGCGGCGCGTGCCCGACCGCGACCTGACCCGCCTCCCCGCCCACGAGATGGCGGCGCGGTTGCGTGCCGGCGATGTCTCCGCCCGTGACCTGGCCGAGGCCCACCTCGACGAGGCCGAGGCCGGCAACCACGCCCTCAACGCCTGGCTCCTCATCGATCGCGACGGCGCGCGCGAGGCCGCAGACGAAGCCGACACCCGCCTCGCCGCCGCCCGCGCCGAAGGACCGGGCGCCGTCGCGGCACTCCCGCCCCTCTGCGGCGTGCCCGTGGGCCTGAAGGATCTCGTGGCCCAGCGCGGCGCCCAGTGCACCGCCGGCTCGCGGATCCTCGCCGGGTACATCGCTCCCTTCGACGCCCACGTCACCGAGCGACTCCGCGAGGCCGGGGCCGTGATCCTCGGCCGCCTGAACATGGACGAGTTCGCCATGGGCTCGTCCACCGAGCACTCCGCGTACGGGCCGACGGCGAACCCGTGGGACCTCGGCCGGATCCCGGGCGGCAGCTCCGGCGGCTCGGCGGCGGTGGTCGCCGCCTTCCAGGTCCCTCTCGCCATCGGCACCGACACCGGTGGCTCGATCCGCCAGCCCGCTGCGATGTGCGGCATCGTCGGCCTCAAGCCGACGTACGGCCGGGTCAGCCGCTACGGCATCGTCGCCTTCGCCAGCTCGCTCGACCAGGTCGGGCCGTTCGGCCGCGACGTCCGCGACGCGGCCCTGCTCCTTCACGCGATCGCCGGGCGCGACGAGCGCGACGCCACGTCGGCGCCGCACCCCGTCCCGGCCGAGCTCCTGGCCCTCCCGGCCTCCGACGACGAGGCCGCCGCGACGCTGCGGGGCGTCCGGCTGGGGCTGCCGCGCGAGTACTTCGAGCCCGGCGTCGAGCCTGGCGTCGAAGCCCGCGTCCGGGAGGCGACCGCGGCACTCGAGGCAGCCGGCGCCGAGATCGTGGACGTGAGCCTGCCCCACACCGAGTACGGCATCGCGACCTACTACCTGATCGCTCCGGCGGAGGCGTCGGCGAACCTGGCCCGGTACGACGGGATCCGCTACGGGCACGCCGTCCGGGACGGCGACGTCCTCGCCAACTACCTCGCCACCCGCGGGAGCGGCTTCGGGCCGGAGGTCAAGCGCCGGATCATGCTCGGGACCTACGCGCTGTCAGCCGGCTACTACGACGCCTACTACCTGAAGGCGCAGAAGGTGCGGACCCTCATCAAGGGCGACTTCGACGCCGTCTTCGCCCGGGGCATCGACGCCCTCGTCGCCCCGACGAGCCCCGTCGTCGCGTGGCCCTTCGGGGCCCGCCTCGACGACCCGGTGGCGATGTACCTCGCCGACGCCTGCACGCTGCCGGTCAACATGGCCGGCCTGCCTGGGATCTCCATCCCCTGCGGCCTCGTCGAGGGACTGCCGGTGGGCCTCCAGCTGATCGGCCCGCCCTGGAGCGAGGCCCGCCTCCTGGCCCTCGGTCGAGCCTACGAAGGCATCACCGCCGGTGCCCCCTGGCGGGGCATGGAGCCCACGGACCTGGCGGCCGCGATGGACCCGGCCGCGCCGACACCGGCCGAGCGGGCCGACGCCCTCGCCCGCCTGCACCCACGGGCAGGAGCGCTGGCATGACCGCGCCCCAGCGGCGCCCGCCGCTTGCGGCCCGCGTGCTCTCCCAGCGCGCGATCGCGGTGCCCCCCTCGGGGATCCGCCGCTTCTTCGACATCGCCGCCACGATGGACGACGTCATCAGCCTCGGGGTGGGGGAGCCGGACTTCGCCACGCCCCCCCAGGTCATCGAGGCCGGGATCGCCAGCCTCCGGGCCCAGCGCACCCACTACACGAGCAACTACGGGACGCTGGAGCTGCGGGAGGCGATCGCCGCCCACCTGCAGCGGCGGTACGGGGTCGCCTACGACCCGGCCACCGAGATCCTCGTCACGGTGGGCGCGTCGGAGGCCGTCGACCTGGCCCTCCGGGCGACCGTGGATCCGGGCGACGAGGTCATCCTCCACGAGCCCTCGTACGTGGCCTACCTTCCCGCGGTCGTCTTCGCCGGAGCCACCGTCCGGCACGTCGCGACGCGCTTCGAGGACGACTTTGCCCTCGATCCGACGGCCGTGGAGGACGCGATCACGCCGCACACGAAGGCGCTCTTTCTGGGCTATCCCTGCAATCCGACCGGGGCGGTCCTCCAACCCTCGGTGCAGGACGAGCTGGCGGCGATCGCCGTCCGCCACGACCTCCTCGTCTACTCCGACGAGATCTACGACCGGCTCGCCTACAGCGACTACCGGCACCGGGCGATGAGCGCCCTGCCCGGAATGCGGGAGCGGACGATCCTGATCGGTGGCTTCTCCAAGGCCTACGCGATGACGGGCTGGCGGGTCGGTTACGCCTGCGCCCCGGCAACGATCCTCGAGGGGATGACCAAGGTCCACCAGTACGGGATCATGTCCGCGCCCACCATTGCCCAGGACGCCGCCCTCGCCGCGATCACGACCGCCGACGCGGACGTCGAGGCGATGCGCGCCGAGTACGATCGCCGACGGCGCCTTCTCGTGGACGGCCTCAACGCCGTCGGCCTCGCCACGTTCGAGCCGCGGGGCGCCTTCTACGCCTTCCCCCGGGTCACCTCCACGGGTCTCGACGACGAGGCCTTCGCTGAAACGCTCCTCGAGGAGGAGCACGTCGCGGTGGTCCCGGGCAACGCCTTCGGGCCGTCGGGCGCCGGCCACGTCCGGATGTGCTACGCGACGAGCTACGAGCAGCTCGAGGAGGCGCTCGTCCGGATCGGTCGGTTCGTCGGCCGCCGGCGCTAGGGGGTCGAGCGGCATCGGGTGGTCGCCTCGGCCCGACGGTGGCGCGCGAGCCCACGCCGCGTGAAGCGTGTGCGAAACTCTCGGCCGTGGGTCTCCTTCTCGCATCCTGCGGCCTCATCCTCGCGGCGACGAGCGCCTGGTCCGCGTTCCGGGACATGCGCGCCGCGCTGACGCCGATCGTCCGGCCGGGCGATCCGACGCGGGCGGCGATCTTCGCGGCCCGTCCCCTCCATGACCGTCCGGCCGTCCGCCAGTGCGTCCGCTGCGGCAGCCTCGCCGTCGGCTGGCTCGTCCTTGCCCTCTATGGGCTCTTCCTGGCCTCGGCCGGCTTCGGGCTCGGGGGACTCGCATGAGCGCGGTGCGAACGCCGGGCGCGGCGAGCGTGCTCGAGCGCTACGAGCCGGTCATCGGCATCGAGGTCCACTGCCAGGTCCGGACCGCGAGCAAGATGTTCTGCGCCTGCGCGGTTCCCCCTCCCGACGCGGCGCCGAACACCCATACCTGCCCGGTCTGCCTGGCCCTGCCCGGGGTCCTGCCGACGATCAACCGGGCGGCCGTCGAGCACGTCCTGACCACGGGCCTCGCCATGGGGGCGACTGTGCCACCGGCCACTCGCTGGGACCGCAAGAACTACTTCTACCCGGACCTCCCGAAGGGCTACCAGATCAGCCAGTACGACCTGCCGCTCGCGGCGCACGGGTCGCTCACGATCGACACCTCGGAGGGCCCGGTGACGATCGGGATCACCCGGGCCCATCTCGAGGAAGACACGGCCCGGCTCGTCCACGCCGCGGGCCCCGACGGCCGCCGGGTCAGCCTCGTGGACTTCAACCGGGCCGGCGTGCCGCTCATGGAGATCGTGACCGAGCCGGATCTCCGCTCGGCCGAGCAGGCCCGCCGCTACGCCGAGGAGCTCCGTCTCCTGCTCCGGACGATCGGCGTCTCGGATGCCGAGATGGAGAACGGCCAGATGCGGGTGGAGGCGAACGTCTCCCTGCGGCCGCGCGGAACCGAGCCGTTCGGGACGCGGACCGAGGTCAAGAACATGAACTCACTGCGGTCGGTGGAGCGGGCCGTGACCTTTGAGATCGAGCGCCAGGCCGCGGCCCTCGACGCCGGCGAGCCGCTCCACCAGGAGACCCGGGGCTGGGACGAGGCGAGCGGCACGACGTACGTCATGCGGGTCAAGGAGTCTTCGGACGACTACCGTTATTTCCCGGAACCCGACCTGCCGCCGCTCCACGTGGACCCGGCCTGGCTCGAGACGCTGCGGACCGGGCTCCCGGAGCTGCCGGCCGCGCGCCGGGCGCGGTACGTGGACCTGGGCCTCCAGCCGTACGACGCCGGGGTCCTCGTGGCCGACGAGGCGATGACGGCCGCCTTCGAGGCGATCCGCGCAGCGGGGCCGGGCCTGCCGGCCCGGGAGGTCGCGAACCTCGTCACCGGTGAGTACGGGCGCGCGCTCAAGGAGACCTCGGAGCGGACCGCAG
>JBBSAS010000023.1:0-12084 GCA_038252055.1 Candidatus Limnocylindrales bacterium | reverse complement strand
CGCGTAGGATTCCCGCCGTGGATCCCCTCACCCTCGTCCTGTTCGTCGTCGGCCTGGTGGCCCTCGTGGCCGGGGCGGAGATCCTCGTCCGGGGCGCCAGCCGGCTCGCCACGGAGCTCGGCGTCAGCCCCCTCGTCGTCGGCCTGACGGTCGTCGCCTTCGGCACCAGCGCACCCGAGCTCGCCGTCGGCGTCTCGTCGGCGTTCGCCGGGCAGCCCGACATCGCCCTCGGCAACGTCGTCGGCAGCAACATCGCGAACATCCTCCTCGTCCTCGGCGTCGCGGCGCTCGTGACCCCCGTCGTCTGCGGGGCCCGGGTCGTGCGGCGCGAGGTCCCCCTGATGATCGCGGCGTCCGCGCTCCTCTGGCTGATGGCCCTCGGCGGGCAGATCGACCGGCTGGAGGGGATCCTCCTCGTCGCCGGGATCGTCGCCTACACCGCGTACCTCGTCCGGTCCAGTCGCCGCGCGGCCGCGGCGGTGCGGGCCGAGTTCGCCGCGGAGTTCGGCGTGGGGGCCGGCAGCGGCCCGCGGGCGGTGGCAGCCAACCTCGGCCTCACGGGGGTCGGCCTCGTCCTCCTCGTGGTCGGGGCCGCCTGGATCGTGGACGGAGCGGTGGCGATGGCCACCTCGCTGGGAATCCCGGAGATTGTCGTGGGCCTCACGGTCGTGGCCGTCGGGACCTCGCTCCCGGAGATCGCCACGTCGGTCATGGCCGGGCTGCGGGGTCACCGCGACATCGCCGTCGGGAACGTCGTCGGCAGCTGCATCTTCAACGTCTTCATGGTTCTCGGCGTCACGGCGACGATCGCGCCGGCGCCGATCCTCGTCTCACCGGCGCTCCTCGCGGTGGACGTGCCGCTCATGGTCGCGGCGGCGATTGCCTGCCTCCCGATCCTCTACACGGGCTACCGGGTGGATCGTCGCGAGGGCATCCTCCTGCTCGGCTTCTACGTCGCCTACCTCGTCTACCTCGTCTTCGTTGCACTCGGGGAGCCCGTGGCGGACGGCTTCGGGCAGGCCCTGGTCCTCGGCGCGGTGCCGCTCGCCGGGATCGTGCTGGCTGGGCTTGCCCTCCGGGAGTGGCTGGCGTCCCGTGGCGGTGGGGGCGCGGACCGGGCGAGCGCAGGTTCTACCGACGAGCGCTGAGGCGACCGGAGCCCGCGCTCCCTCCAGATCGGTGGGTCTCCCGGCTGGGCGCCGGCGTGGCGCGGCGGTTTGGACCGGGTATGGTGAGCACTGCTGGGGCTCGATCCGAACAGGGAGGTGCTTCGCGCGTGGAATGGGGCTTCATCGCTCTGGCAGCAATCGTCGGCTACCTGTTCGGGTCGATCTCGTTCGCGCGGCTCGTGGTCCGGGCGAGCGGCTCGGACGCGGACATCACCCACATCGACGTCCCGCTCTCCGGCGGGGACGTCTTCGTCAGCGACTCGGTGAGCGCCTCAGCCGTGCGCATGACCCTGGGGCGACGACTCGGGTGCCTGACCGCCCTGCTCGACATGGCGAAGGTGGCGGTTCCCACCCTCGCATTCCGCCTCTGGGCTCCCGAGCAGCCGTACTACCTCGTGACGGCAGCCGCGGGTCTCGTCGGCCACGACCTGCCTCTCTTCCATGGGTTCAAGGGCGGCCGGGGCGAGTCACCGATCTACGGGGGGTTGATCGTGATCGATCCCGTCGCCGTCATCGGCACGACGCTCCTCGGCGCGCTCGCCGGCCTGATCGCGGGCAACATCCTCGTGCTCCGGTGGGCGGGCATGGTCCTTCTCATTCCCTGGCTCTGGATCGTCACCGGCGATCCGTGGACGCTCGCCTACATCCTGTTCGTCGTCGGCGCCTATCTCCTCGCCATGCGACCGGAGCTGCGCCAGTACGGGGCGATGCGGACCCATGGGACCGATCCCACGAACGAGGAGATCGCGATCGAGTTCGGGATGGGGCAGCAGCTCGGTCGGGGCCTCGATCGATACGGGGTGCTCCCCGCCCTTCTTCGGCTGCTTCGAGGGCCATAGCGTGCCCGAGCGACCGATCATCGACCTCCGCGGCGTCGTCAAGGACTACCCGACCGGGGCCGGTTCGTTCCGGGCGCTCGCCGACGTCACGCTCCAGGTCGAGGCCGGCGAGATGGTCGCCATCGTCGGCAAGTCCGGCTGCGGCAAGTCCACGCTCCTGAACATGATCACCGGGATCGATCGGCCCACCGAAGGCGATCTCATCGTGGCCGGGCTCGACCTGCGACAGGCATCGGAGAATGACCTCGCGCGCTGGCGAGGCCAGAACGTCGGCATCGTGTTCCAGTTCTTCCAGCTCATCCCGACGCTGACCGTGGCCGAGAACGTCATGCTCCCGATGGACTTCGCCGGCAGGGGATCGTCGCGCGAGCGACGGGCGCGGGCAGCGGAGCTCCTCGAGCTCGTGGAGATGAGCGACCAGGCTGACAAGCTCCCCCTTGCGACGTCCGGGGGGCAGCAGCAGCGGATCGCGATCGCTCGAGCCCTCGCCAATGACCCGCCGCTCCTCGTGACCGACGAGCCGACTGGGAACCTGGATTCGGCGACCGCACGCCAGGTCATCGAGGTCTTCGCCCGGCTGGCGGATGCGGGCCGGACCGTCGTGCTCGTCACCCACGACGCGGAGCTCGCGGCGCAGGCGCGGCGGGTCGTTCACATCGTCGATGGCCGGATCGCGGCGGCCGCTCCGGCGGCCGCGTCGGCGGGTGGTTACGTCGATGGGTAGCGTCCGCTGGAGAAAGGTCCTCCGCGACGTCACCGCCTACCGCGCCCGGACGGTCGCCGTCGTCGGCTCGATCGCGATCGGCGTCTTCGCGATCGGCACGATCACCGGAGCGAGCGCCCTGCTCGGAGCGGGGCTCGACCAGGCGTACGCGGCCGGGCGCCCCGCGGCGGTGACCCTCTACACGGCGACCGGTTTCGATCGTGAGCTGGTCGATGCCGTCGAGCGGATGCCCGGCGTGGAGGTCGCCCAGGGTCGCCGGAGCGTCGTCGCGTGGCTCGACCCCTTCCCCGACGACCCCGTCCGCCGGGGCGGCACGCGCGAGGTCCAGCTCATCGCGCTCCCGGACTTCGAGGACCAGGAAATCGACCGCGTCCTGCCGCGCACCGGCCAGTTTCCGCCGGGGCGCGGTGAGATCGTCTTCGAGCGCTCCGCCCTCCGGCTCGTCGACATCGGCGAGGGCGGCGAGGTCATGGTTCGCACCGCGGACGGACGGGAGCACCGACTTCGGGCCGCAGGGCTCGCCTACGAGCCGGGCGCCTCCCCCGCGTACTACTTCGGGCGCCTGAACGCCTACGTCACCTTCGAGACCCTGGGGGACCTCGGCTGGCCGGACAGCTACAACGAGCTGCGGGTTCGGGTGACTGACGAGGTGACGGATCCGGCGCAGATCCAGCAGATCGCGGACGACGTTCGACAGCGGATCGAGCGAGCCGGGACGCCCGTGACGTTCGCGGTCGTCCCGTCGCCGGGCAAGCACCCGGCCCAGGAGATCGTCACGGCGGTCTTCCTCGTCCTCGGCGCGATCGGGTTCCTCAGCCTCTTCGTGGCCGGGTTCCTCATCGTCAACACGATCAACGTCCTCATGGCCCAGCACATCCGCCAGATCGGCGTGATGAAGGTCATCGGCGGGCGAACGCGCCAGATCTTCGGGATGTACCTGACGCTCATCCTGCTCTATGCGGTCCTGGCGCTGCTGATCGCGATCCCGTTCGCGGCGCTCGCGGCAATCGGGCTCGCAACCGTCGCGGCCGGGCTCCTCAACGTCGACGTCTCCGGGGTGATCGTCCCCCCGGAGATCGTGGCCCTCGAGGTCGCGGCCGGCCTCGCCATGCCCCTGCTCGCCGCGCTGATCCCGATCCAGCGTGGCGTCCGGATCACGGTGCACGCGGCGATCACCGACACCGGAATCGACGAGCGCTTCGGGCGCGGGCTCGTGGATCGGCTCCTCGCCCGGCTCCAGGGGCTCTCGCGGCCGATGCTCCTCTCGATCCGGAGCACCTTCCGGCGCAAGGCCCGACTGGCCCTGACGCTTGCCGCGCTCACGCTCGGTGGCGCGGTCTTCATGACGATCTTCACGGTCCGCGGATCGCTCTTCGCGACGCTCGACGACACGGCTCGCTACTTCAACTACGACGTGCAGGTCCAGCTCTCCGAGCCGGCCCGGGCGACGACGGTGACCAACGAGGTCCTCCGGGTCCCAGGCACCGTGGCCGCCGAGCCATGGCGGTTCGCGAGCGCCCTCCGGATTCGGCCCGACGCGACGGAGAGTGCCTCGCTCGTGGTCTTCGGGCTGCCGGCGGAGGCCGAGACGGTCGCGCCGGTCATCCAGGAGGGCCGCTGGCTCCTCCCGGGCGAAGGCAATGCCCTCGTCGCCACCTCGAACATCCGGCGCGACGAGCCAGATCTCGACGTGGGCGATGAGGTCGTCCTGCGGATCGCCGGCAAGAACTCGACGTGGATGCTCGTGGGGATCGTCCAGTCCCCGACGTTCGCGCCGTTCCTCTACGTGGACACGGAGACGCTGGGGCGAGTCACCGGGGGCATGGATCGGGCGGGGATGGTGATGGTCCGGACCGGGAGCCACGATGGACCGGCCCAGGCAGAGGCGGCGCGGGCGATCCGGGAGCACCTCGAGAGCACGGGGATCGGCGTCGCCGCCACGACGACGACGAGCGATGTCATGGGGACGATCTACACGGTGTTCGATACGCTCGTGATCATCGTCTCCCTCATGGCGGTCCTCCTCGGGGTCGTCGGCGGGCTGGGCCTGGCCGGGACGATGACGATGAACGTGGTCGAGCGATCCCGGGAGATCGGCGTCATCCGAGCGATCGGCGCAACGGACGGCGCCGTCCTGCGCATCTTCGTCGGTGAGGGCATCGTCATCGGGCTCCTTGCCTGGTTACTGGGCGGTGCCCTGTCGCTTCCCCTGAGCAAGGTCCTCTCCGATGCGCTCGGCGAGGTGTTCGTCCAGCGCCCGCTCGCATTCTCGCCGTCGCTCGTCGGCCTCGGCCTGTGGCTCGTCATCGTGATCATCCTCGCCGTCGTCGGTACGCTGACGCCGGCACATCGCGCGTCGCGGATCGCCGTCCGGGAGGTGCTGGGCTATGAATGAGGAGGGTTCGATGCGCCGCTGGGTTGTCGCGGGGTTCGTCGGCGTCGTCGCCGTGGCGCTCGTCGCCGTGATCGCGAGCGGGGTCCTGGGGAGCGGTGCAGCGTCGCCGGAGCAGGCGACGCCACTTCCGCCCGTCGCGCCATCGGGCCGCGTCGTCGCCGAGGCGCGCGTCGTGCCGGCCGCATCGGCCGTGCTCAGCGCCGCCATCCCGGGAGTCGTGTCGAGCCTCGCAGTCGACGAAGGAGATCGCGTCTCTTCCGGGGCGCTGATCCTGCAGCTCGATTCGGCGACGGCCGGGACCGAGGTGGCTGCCGCGGAGGCGGGCGTCGCCGCGGCAGCTGCGCGATCGGACCAGGCGGCGGCGGTCGCAAAGCAGGCTGCAGCCGAGGTCGAGCGGGCGAAGGCGGTCGTGCAGGGAGCACGAGCCGCCCGTGATCAGCTGCCCTCGGGCTCGTCCACGGCCAGGAAGCGCGCTGCGAACGCGGAGACCGACGCTGCCGTTGCGGGCCTCGCCGCCGCCCGGGCCGCCGAGGCGGCGGCCGTCGCGGCGGCCCGGGCTGCCACGTCGGACGAAGCCCGCGCTGCCGCGGTCCTCGACGCGGCCCGCAAGGCGGCCGTGCGTCTGGCGATCGTGACGCCGATCGACGGGACCGTCGCCGAGATCGCCGTCACGGAGGGCGACGTCGTCGCCGCCGGACGTCCGCTCGCGCAGATCGCCGGGGACGGTGGGTGGATCTTCGAGACGACGGATCTCGCCCAGGACGAGGTCGCGATGATCGCCGTCGGGGACGTCGCCGAGGTCACCGTCGATGGCTTCGCCGATTCGCCGATTGCCGGACGGGTCGCCCGGGTCGACGCCATTGGCGACGATCGACAGGGAGACGTCGTCTTCGCGGTGGTCGTTGAGCCCACCGGCGAGGTGCCGGACGGGCTGCGCTGGAAGATGCGGGCCACGGTCGAGATCGAGGCGACGCCGTGACGGGAGCCAGGGTCGCGACCAGCAGCCACCCGATCACGATCGGGCTTGCATGGACGCTGACGCTCATCATCGCGGGGTGCGCCTCACCGGCGCCGATGCCCGCGACGCCGGCCCCCGCAACCCGGGAGCCCACGCCGAACCCGACCGCGGCCGGTCCGACGCGGGCGCCAGCGGCGACACCTGTTCCGACTCATGCGTTCGGGATGGTCCTCGTCGACGTCCCGGAGGCCGGGATCCGCCTGCCGGTGCCCGACGCGTGGGAACGCCACGGGGCCGTGGCGTTCTCGGACCCGGCCGCACGCGCAGCCCTCGCCGCGACCTACCCGGGTGCCGGGGTCCTCCTCGGGGCGGTCGACGAGCTCGGTGGCCGCGCCGAGCCGGTCCTCCTGGCCGTCGATCCCTCCTCGGTGTCGATGGGCGCCCCGATCGCCTCCAACTTGAGCGTGCTCGTCTCCCAGCCATCGGTGAGCGGCTTCCTCCTCGACCTGGTGGCCGGCTTCATCGGCGATGGCCTCACGACGGCGCTCGGGGCAACCGAGGAACCGCAGCGTGACCGGGTCCAGCTCCCGGCGGGCGAGGCCGTGCGGTTCCTCTACCAGCTCCCAGCCGGTGGCGATGGCACGATGCGGGCCGTTGCCTGGGTCATCGGGGCACCGGCCGGCACGCTCCTCGTGACGCTCATGGGGGCGGAAACCGCCCTCGGCGACCTGGATCCGGACGAGATCGCCGCGGGGATCGTGCCCATCCCGGCGTCCGGGTCATGGCTCGCCGAACCCGTTGCGCTGGCGCACCACGCCGCCGAAGCCGGGCAACGCGGAGCCCATCCAGGTGTCAGCATGCAACGAATGCTCGCTGCAGAGTCCACAGCCCCATCCGGGACCGAACATCGAGCCAAGGAGCGCGGATGACACTCGAGCGCGCGCACAGCATCCCCGGCGACGGAGCCGGCGAACCGGAGGTCGGCGTGCCACCGAGCGGAGCGCGGGTTGCCGTGCTCCTTTGCGGCTACGGCGAGGTGGAGGACAACGACGACCTCGTCGAGTACAACGCCAAGTCACTCCGGCTGCTCGTCAGCAAGTCGGTCCGGTTCCCGGACGTGACCGTTCCGTTCCTCTCTCGTCGCATCGCGAAGAAGGCCCGGGCGGAGTACGAGCGGGCGAACCACTTCATCTCGCCGCACAACGCGATCTTCGAGCGCCAGCGTGTCGGCATTGCCGCGGCGCTGGCCGAGCGGTACGGTGACCGGGTCGAGGTCTTCATGGCCTTCAACTTCTGCGAGGGGTACCTGCCCGAGGACGTCCTGCCCCGAATCCGCGCCGCCGGCTTCGACCGGCTCGTCATCTACCCGTTCCTCGTCGTCGACTCCGTCTACACGGGCGGCCTCTCACTCGAGCAGGTGAACCGGGCACTTGGCGACGATCCGGGATGGCTTCGAGAGGTCCGCTACCTTGCGAGCTTCTACGAGCGACCCGAGTACCAGGCGAGGCTCGCCGAGCACGTCCGGGCCGGCGCGGCGCCGCTCCGCGCTCGATGGGCCTCCTCACAGATCGGCGTCGTCCTCCTCAACCACGGCTGTCCCTACAAGGCGCACGGGTTCGAGACGGGGATCCGGGAGAGTCGTGCCCTCTACCACGCGGTCAAGGAACGACTCTGGCACGAGTTCCCGAACATCTCCGTCGGCTGGATGAACCATCCGACGCCGGGCCGGTGGACGCAGCCGGACATGCTGCAGGCGGCGAAGAACCTCGTGACGACCGGCGCCCGCGCGATCGTCTACGTCCCGATCGGTTTCGTGACCGACAACCACGAGACGATCCTCGACGTGGGCTATGCGACCGAACGGCTGGCCATCGAGCACCCCGAGGTGGAGGTGCTCCGCCTCCCGAGCCTCAACGACGATCCGGCGCTCCTCGAGATGGCGGCCGCGTGGATCGCACCGCTCATCGACGACGCAGCCGCCGGCTGAGCGTTGGGCCCGTGTCCGGAGCGCGTCGTCGGCTCGTCGATCTCGTTCGCCCCGAGGTCGTGGTTCTCGCGCACGGCGGCGACCATGATCACGACAGCGCCCCCCGGGCCCCGATTGCCGGCGGACCACCGGGGAGGCCGCCTCTCGCTTACCCGCACTCGATTGTCCCGGCGCCGCTCCTCCGGCTCGACGGGCGCCGTGGGGACGCTTCGATCGTCGGTGCGAAGGCCGCGTCTCTCGCCTGGCTGGCCGGCCATGGCGCGCGGGTGCCGGCGACCGTCGTCGTGCCCGGCGACGTCGTATCGCGGATCGCCGCGAGCGATACCCTGACGATCGAGCTCCTCGCCGGGGCGCTGGGTCGCTGGCTCGACCCCGGAGCGACCTATGCGATCCGCCCGTCACCGTCCGGTGGAGACGAGCATCTGGCGCGCCTCCCGGGACGATCGGGGGCGCGGCTCGACCTGCCGGCCGCGGAGGTGCCTGCCGCCGTCCCCGAGCTTGTTGTCCATGCGGCAGCTGGCGGGCCCGAGTCGGTCGCCGTCGTCATCCAGCCGATGGTTCGCGCCACCGCCACCGGGATCGCGTTCAGCCGTAACCCGCTCAGCGGCCTCGACGAGGTCGTCGTGGAGGCGGTCACTTCGCCAGGCGATGCGCTCATCCCCGACGGCGTGACCCCGGAGCGGTGGGTGCGTCGCTGGGGGACGTTCATCGAATCGCCGGCAGCACCCCGGACCCCGCAACCGGTGGTCGAGAGCGTGGCGAAGGACACCGCCCGCCTCGCGCGCGCATACGGCCGTCCCATTGAGCTCGAATGGGCGCACGACGGGTCGGCGACCTGGTGGCTCCAGCTCCGCGCGATGGCCGGCCTCGACGGCCTCCGGGTCTATTCGAACCGGATCGCCCGCGACGTCCTGCCCGGCGTGATCAAGCCCCTCGTCTGGTCGGTCAACGTGCCGGTCGTGAACGCCGCCTGGATCGACCTCCTCGAGGAGCTCGTGGGGCCGCTCGGGGTCCGACCAGAGGACCTCGCCCGCTCGTTCGGGTACCGCGCCTACTTCGACATGACAACGATCGGCTCGGTCTTCGAGGCGCTCGGCATGCCTCGCGACAGTCTCGAGCTCCTGCTCGGCTTCCCGAAGGGCCCCGAGGCACCTCGCTTCCGCCCCGGCCGCGGGACGATGCGCCACGGACCCCGCGTGCTGGGTGCCGCTGGCCGGATGCTCCGTCGGGGGCGGTGGACGCGGGCCGAGGTCCGCGACCTGCGCCGCGCCTGGGCGGTGCTAGCCGCCGACGATCCCGCCGTCCTCGACGAGGCCGCGCTCCTGCAGCGGGTCGACGCGATCACCCCGCTGGCGCGCCGGGCCGCCTACGCGAACATCGTCGTGCCTCTCGTCATGCACGGGTACGAGCGCGCTCTCGCCCTCCAGCTCCGCGCGGTGGGGGTCGATCCGGCCGATCTCGATCCCTCCGCCGAACGATCGGACCGGACGGTCTGGAGTCCCACGGCTGCTCTCGACGAGATCGCGGAGCTTGCCCGGCGCCTTCCGGCCGACGCGCGGGATGCCCTCGCCGCGGGGCGGATGACGGCGCTCGCCGAACGGGAGGACCTCGCGGAGATGCGGATCGCGCTCGACGTGTTTCTCGCCCGATTCGGCGACCTCGCGGAGCGCAGCAACGACCTCTCGCTGCCGACCTGGCGCGAGGATCCCGGCACGGTCATCGACCTGGTCCTCGCCCACCGCGAGCGGCGGGCTGCTGGCGGTGCCGCGCGGGAGGCGAGCACCCTCGATGCCGTGCTGTCCCGCGTGCCGCGGATTCGTCGCCCGCTCGTTCGGCTGCTCTGGCGCCGCGCGGGCGCCTTCCGCGTCTACCGCGAAGCCGTCGGGGCGACCTGGACCGCGGTCTACGGGCTCTTCCGGGGGACGTTTCTCGCCCTCGGCCAGCGGTTCGTCGCCCGTGGAATGCTCGCGGGCCCGGACGACATCTTCTACCTCTCGCTCGATGAGATTCGGGCCGCTTCCGCCGGCGGCTCGTCGCCGTCCACGAGCGAGATCGCGCGCCTCGTTGCACGGCGGCGGTCCGAGATGGCCGATGCCGCCGATCTCCTCGTCCCGGAGCTCGTGTACGGGGATGCCTTCGTCGCGCGCCACGCCGATGAGACGGTCGGCGCAGCCGTGGCCGGGATTCCCGCATCGCGAGGCTCGGTCCGAGGCACCGCGCGCGTCGTCCGCGCCGGGGCGGAATTCGGTCGCGTCGTCGCGGGTGACGTGATCATCATTCCGTTCTCGGATGTCGCCTGGACGCCCCTCTTCGCGCGAGCCGCGGCTGTCGTCACCGAAACGGGTGGCATCCTGTCGCACGCGGCGATCGTGGCCCGGGAGTACGGGATCCCCTGCGTCGTCTCGGTGCCCGACGCGTGCACCACGATTCCCGACGGGGCAACCGTGATCGTGGATGGGACGGCCGGCACGGTGCTGGTCGAGGTTGATCCGGTCGTCTGACTTGCCGCGCCAACCCCGGCTCGGGTTGAACGTGCCCGACGGCAGATGGTGGCGAGCCGCCATCTGCCGCGATCATTGCGCGTGGTTGGCCGTCGTCCTCAGCGAAGACGCGCGGCGAGCAGCGGCGGCGCGATGACGAGGAGCTGCGTGGTGGCCCGGGTGAGTCCGACGTAGAGGAGCTCGTCGAAGCGCTCGGCGCTCTCGGGAAGCTCGACGAGGACGACGACCTCGCGCTCGAGGCCCTTGTACCGGCGGATCGACTCGAAGACGACGCAGTCGCTCGGCTCGTCGGCCGCGTCCTCGTGGGGAAGGCCCTTCGACGCGCCGTCGTCGCGGCTCGGCTCGGCTCGCCGGACTTGACTTCCAGCACCAGGATGCCGTGATCGGGATGGGCGATGACGAGGTCGGCCTCGCCGTCCTCGGCCGGGCCATGATCGCGCATCGATCCGGTCCAGGCGACGTTCGGATGGAAGCGGTACACGGGCGGGAGCGCGTCCCGGAGCCGCTCGTGGACCAGCCGCTCGGCATCCTCGCCGTGGGTCATGGGCGGAGTGTGGCAGACGGCCGCATCCGCGGGCGGGCGGCGCCGAAGCACGGTGTCACGCTGCCGTCCGGGCACGGTCCTCAGGCGGGTTCGACGGGACGTAACAGGCTGACCCGGGTCGAGCCGAACACGGCCGTGATCTCGACCTCGCCGCCCTGGGCCCGGACGAACTCGACAAGCGTCGAGAGCCGAACGTCGCGCTGGCGTTCGATGCGGGAGATGTTCTCCTGGGTCGTCCGCATCACCGCCGCGACGCCTTCCTGGGTCATCCGCGTGGTACGCCGGGCACTCGCGAGGTCGAGCTGCGCCATGACGGCGTTCTCCCGCGCCACATCGGCGGCGAATGCCGGATCCATCATCAGGCGGGCGCGGCTCGCGGACAGTCGGTTCGTCCTCATGGGATGTGTCCCTCCAGCCGCTCGAGCTGTTCGATCGTCGCTTCGACCCTGACCTGATCGAAGCGATCGAGGGACTCGAACCAGGCGACGAACTCGTCCGTGCCCTCGACCTCCCACATGATAATGAATACCTTCTAGAATGCAAACGTTGTTGGAGGGGCGGTGACGCAACACGAACGGCAACGCCATCGGGACCGTACCTGCGACCGTGCACCCGTCGCGTATCGATGGCTTCACGGGGAGTTGCCCACCATTCCCTGGGCTCCGGGCGGTCCTCGTGGGCCGGGCGCGTTCGTCAGTGATCGTCGCGGTGGCGGTCGTCCTGGCAGCGGGCACAGGTGTCGTCCGGCCAGCTGGCGCGACGGTGGCAGTCGCACCAGCAGGTGCAGGGCTCCCCGTCGGCTGCATCGTTGTCGTCCTCGTCGTCGAGGAAGCCCGAACCCGCGATGAACGTGACCCCCTCCGCGCTCGTCGGATCGAGCAGGTTCTCGACGTCGTCGAGGAGGTCGTCAAGCATCGCGCACGCCCATCGTCGTCACGTCCTCGGGTCCACGTCCGTGCACTCCGTG
>JBBSAS010000022.1:0-12268 GCA_038252055.1 Candidatus Limnocylindrales bacterium | reverse complement strand
GAGGCCGCCGTCTTCGTCGCGAACGCGGGCGTGTGCCCGCTGACGCCACTCGCCGAGCGGCTGGGCGCAGGGCGAGGCCAGGTGTCGGACATCTTCCTCCCGGACGCGGTGGCCCGGACCATCCCCATCTGGTCGACCGCGCTCGTGGTGCTCGGGATCGTGCTGCACGCCGCATCCGCCCTGCGCGCGCGGTCGGCGACGCCCCGGACGCGGGAGGACGCGAGCGTCGCCGCTCCCGCTTGAGCGCAACGCGGTGCCCGCGAACGAGCGACGCTGGTCCGGCGGCTCACCGTGCCGGCGCCGGATCAATGCGGCGGCGGCGACATGCAGGTCCAGTCGAGGTTTCCCGACGCGCGGGTCCTGGTCGCCGCCGAGCTCGATCCGGCCGCTGCTCCGGTCGGCCGGGCGGGGTGGGGCACCAGGCGGCTGGTCGAGCGACCCGGGCCCCGAGGTCAGCGTGACGGCCGGGCCGCCCTCCGTGAGGTGGACGGAGCCCCCTCGAGGTCGATCACGAGGATCCGCCCGGAAAGGTCGCCGATCCCGCCGGGGAGCTTCGTCCGGACCCGGGCCACCGACTCGCGGCCGGGAGCCCACAGGCAGGTGGCGTCGAGCGTGGAGGTACGGCCGCCCAGGTCGGTCGGGATGAGTGAGCCGCGGACGTTGACGTCGGGGGAGAGGCCGGGCGTCAGGGTGTTCGCCACCACGGCGCCCCCCAGGGCGAGCAGCGCCGTGACGCCGGTCGTGCGCAGGTCGAAGGTCCCCGTGGCGACGCGGTGCAGGCATGACCTCGCTCGACGATCCGAAGCGGATTGAGCGCGAGTGTAGGGCCTTCGGGGGGGCCGAAGCGGCCAGCCGACACCACCCCCGGGGGCCCGCCAACCGCGGTCGGCGCCGATCCGGCGAGAGCCGATCCGGCGAGAGCCGATCCGGCGAGAGCCGGAGGCGGCCCGTATACTGCTTCGGCCATGCATGTGAACACGACACCTTCCGAGAAGAGCACCCTCAAGGTCGAGGTCGAACTCCCCATCGAGCGCGTCGCCCGCGGCGTCGCGGATGCCACCCGTCGTCTCAGCCAGCGAACCCGCGTCGCCGGCTTCCGCCCGGGCAAGGCCCCGCGCGGGATGCTCGATCGCGTCCTGGGCGAAGGCGCGGTCTGGGACGAGGCCGTCGAGACGCTCGTCGACGACAGCTACCGCGACTGGATGAAGAGCACCGCCGATGACCCTTCGATCGCCGTCATCGGCCGGCCCGTGATCGACCTCGTCGAGGCCGAGGAGGGCAAGCCGCTCCGCTACACCGCCACCGTGCCGGTCCGCCCGGAGGTCACCCTCGGCGACTACGAGGGCTTCCCCTTCAAGCCGGAGATCGAGCGGGTCGACGAGGCCAAGGTCGATCGCGTCGTCGACGAGATCCGCGACCAGCAGGCGACCCTCGGTCCGGTGGAGGATCGCCCCGCACAGAAGGGCGACTGGGCGGTGATCGGGTTCGTGGGCACCCGCGACGGCGTGCCGTTCGACGGCGGTAGCGCGGAACGAACGCCGCTCGTGATCGGTGAGGAACGCCTGATCCCCGGCTTCGAGGACCACCTCGTCGGCCTGAAGGCGGGCGAGAAGACCGAGTTCGACATCACCTTCCCGGACGACTACCAGGAGGAGAGCCTGCGCGGCGCCGTCGCCCACTTCGACGTCGAGCTCAAGGAGCTCCGCGAGAAGCTGATGCCGGAGGCGGACGACGAGTTCGCCCGCTCGATGGGCGAGTTCGACGACCTGGTCGCGATGCGGGCCGAGATCCGCGCGCGCCTGGAGCGCAGCGCCCTCGATCGCGCCCGCCACGGCTTCTCCGACCGGATCATCGACTACGCGGTGAAGAACGCCACCATCGAGATCCCCGACATCCTCGTCGACGAGGAGGTCGAGGTGATGCACGACGAGCTGAAGGGCTCGCTGGCCCGGCAGGGGATCACCGAGGAGGCGTACCTCGACGCGGCTGACACGACGGCCGAGAAGCTCCACGAGGAGCTGCGCCCCCGCGCCGAGGAGCGCGCCAAGACGTTGCTCGTGCTGGGCGAGATCGCCACCCGCGAAGGCGTCGACGTGCCGGATGCCGCGATCATCGAGGAGATCCTCCGGGCCCGGGCGCGCTACGCGTCGGAGCCGAAGCTCGCCGCCTACTTCGAGACGCCGCGCGCCCAGGCGGCGATCCGCAGCACCCTCCGCCGGACGCGGGTGGTCGAGATGCTCGTGGACCGCTGGCTGGCGGCACATCCCGAGCACCCGGCGATCCCCCACGCCGAGGACGAGGCGCCGACGCGCGTCGACGCCGGCGAGCCGGTGGCCGCGACCGTGGCCGAGCCGGTGACCGCAGCCGTGGCCGCCACGCTCCCCGCAGAGCCCGCAACCGATGGCGAGGTGTCGCCCGCGTGACCGCCCGCTCGAGCGATCGCTTCCGCCCCACGGCAGCCCATGGCGGCGCCGGGGGCATTGCACCAGGAGGTCCCCAGATGCTCGTCCCGATGGTCATCGAGACGTCGAGCCGCGGCGAGCGCGCCTACGACATCTACTCGCGCCTCCTGCGGGAGCGGATCATCTTCCTCGGCGACCAGATCGAGGACACCCTCGCCAACCTCGTGATCGCCCAGCTCCTCTTCCTCGACTCGGAGGACCCGGAGAAAGACATCAACCTCTACATCAACTCGCCCGGCGGCGTCATCACCTCCGGCCTCGCGATCTACGACACGATGCAGCTCGTCCGGGCCCCGGTCAGCACGATCTGCGTCGGGATGGCGGCGAGCATGGCCGCGGTCCTCCTCGCGGCGGGCGATCCGGGCAAGCGCTTCGCGCTCCCGCACAGTCGGATCATGATCCACCAGGGGTCCGGCGGCTTCCGCGGCAACACGCCCGACGTCTTCATCCAGGTCAAGGAGATGGAGACCCTGGTCAACGCAAACCACGAGCTCCTCGCCCGCCACACGGGGCAGCCGATCGAGAGGATCGTCAAGGACACTGAGCGGGACTACTTCATGAGCCCCGAATCGGCCCTCGCGTATGGCATCATCGACGCGGTGTACGCACCTCCGGCGAAGGTGGGCGCGCCGGCCCCGGGCCTGCCCGCGGCGAGCAACCCGGCGCCGGATGCTTTGCCGGAGCCGCCCGCGGCCGACGGCCCTGCCGCGGCGGGCGCGTAGGGCGCCGATGTCGTTGCTCGAAGCCACAGCGGGGGAGGGGAGATCGTGACCACCGCCAAGACGCCCAAGGTCCCGTATCGCTGCTCGTTCTGCGGCAAGAGCCAGGAGCAGGTCCGCAAGCTCATCGCCGGGCAGGGCGTCTACATCTGCGACGAGTGCATCAACCTCTGCCAGGAGATCATCGAGGAGGAGCTTCTCGAGCAGCCCCGCCAGAAGCCGGCGGCGGCCGCCCTCCCCGCGCCCCGGCAGATCAAGGGCTCCCTCGACGACTACGTGATCAGCCAGGAGAAGCCCAAGAAGGTGCTCTCCGTGGCCGTCTACAACCACTACAAGCGGGTGAATGCCGGCACGACGACCGACGACGTCGAGCTCCAGAAGTCGAACGTCCTCCTCGTGGGACCGACGGGGTCGGGGAAGACGCTCCTCGCCCAGACGCTCGCCCGGGTCCTCGACGTGCCGTTCTGCATCGCCGATGCCACCTCGCTCACCGAGGCCGGCTACGTCGGGGAGGACGTCGAGAACATCCTGCTCCGACTCATCCAGGCGGCCGACTTCGACGTGGCCCGGGCCCAGCGCGGGATCATCTACATCGACGAGATCGACAAGATCGCCCGCAAGGCCGACAACCCCTCGATCACCCGGGACGTCTCGGGCGAGGGCGTCCAGCAGGCGCTCCTCAAGATCCTCGAAGGGACCGTCGCCAACGTGCCGCCCCAGGGCGGTCGGAAGCACCCCCACCAGGACTTCATCCAGATCGACACGACGAACATCCTGTTCATCTGTGGCGGCGCCTTCGACGGGCTCGAGAAGATCATCGAGGAGCGGGTGGGAGCGCGGTCGCTCGGCTTCGGCCACGACGAGAAGGCCACCCGGTCCGAGCGCCAGCGGATCTTCGACCGGCTCATGCCGGAGGACCTCCTGAAGTTCGGGCTGATCCCCGAGTTCGTCGGCCGGCTCCCGGTGGTGGTTACGCTCTCGGCTCTCACGGCGCCGGACCTCGTCCGCGTCCTCACCGAGCCGAAGAACGCGATCACCAAGCAGTTCCAGCGCTTCCTTGGCCTCGACAAGGTGGACCTCGTCTTCACCGACGGCGCCCTGCGGGCCACGGCCGACGCGGCGATCACCCGCAAGACGGGCGCCCGGGCGCTGCGCACGATCGTCGAGGAGGCGCTCCTCGAGGTGATGTACGACATCCCGGAGCGGACCGAGGTCCGCAAATGCATCATCACCGAGGAGACGATCCGCGAGGGTCGCCCGCCGCTGCTCCTGACCGAGGCAGAGGTGGCGAAGGGCCTCGACGAGTCGAACTACGACGAGCTCGTCGCCGCGCGGGGCGAGAGCGCCTAGGATCGCCTCAGGTCCGCGCCGTCGCGGGGGCCACCCCGGCCAGGTCCACGAGGCCGAGGAGCGCGGTGGGGTCGGGCCGGATCCCGGCCCGCAGGCTGCCGAGCACGTCCTCGAGGCTCACCTCCGCGAGGACGAGGTCGAGGAGCAGCTCGCGGTCGGCCGCGGCGCTCGGAATGAGCGCCGGGCGCGCGAGGCCGGCGACGTACGAGGCGACGAAGGCCCCGCCCACGTGAATCCACCATGCGCGGGCCCAGGCTTCCAGGCGGCCGGCCTCTTCGGCACGGAAGCGCCGTTCGGCCTCGGGGCCCCGGACCGGTGACAGGGCGACGTGGCGCAGCGAGGCCAGGACCGCCGCGACGTCGAGGAACGGGGAGCGGATCCGGCGGCGATCGACCGCGGCCCGGAAGTCCGGGCCGGGCGCCCCGATCGCGAACCCGTTGCCCAGGCGGACGAGTCGCGACGCGCTGACAGGCGGGCCGTACGTGGCGATCCGCAGGCCATCGAGGTGGCGACCGACCACGACGCGGAACCGGGTGTCGAGGGCGGGCCGCGACGCCACGAGGGCCGCGGCCAGGGGGTCCGGGACGCGACCGGATTCCTCGTCGGTCGTCGCGGCATCGCGGAGCGCATCCACGACCTCGCCGAGGAGTGTGCGGGCGGCCTGGTAGAGGGCTCGCCGGCTCATCGACGTGTACGGCTCCGGCGCGGGTCCGATCGGGTGCGCCAGCCCGTCGTGGAGGGCGGCCAGGCTCTCGCCCGCCTGGTGGGCCGCGATCGTGACCTCGGCGAGGGCCTCCGTGAGGAAGCCGTCGTCCTCGAGCGCGGGGCCGGCGACGAGGCTCGCGGCGCTGAGGCGTTCGAGCGTGGCGGGCATCTCGCGCGCGAGCGCGGCATCGAGGAACCGGTCGAGGGACGCCGCGGCTTCCTCCGCGAACGTTGCCCGGTTCGTCGGCTCGGCGGCGACGGCGACCCCCACGACGGCAGGCCGACCGGCGATCGTCACCTCGAGGGCGGCGACGACGGGCTCGACGGCGACGCCCGCGGCGAGGAGCGCGTGGGCGGTGACGATCTCGGGATGGGGGGCCGGATCGACGCGCCCCACGAGGTCGAGCCGCGGGACGCTCGTGGACTCGATGGACCCGGAACGGTCCCCGCGGCGGGCCGCCTGGGAACCTGCCCATCGGCGGTCGGTGTGGACCCCGATCGCACCGCGGCGACGCTCCCCGACGCGGCCGAGCTCGTATGGATGGCCGCGCAGCCGCGAGGCGCGGGCAGGCCCCGTGGGCTCCTCGACCGCGCGAGCCGCGAGGGCCCGCGCGACCCGGGGATCGCCCGCGGCGTCGATGAGCGTGCCACGGTCCTCCGCGGCGCCGCGATCGCGGAGGCGGGCGATGATCGCGTCGGGACGACGGGCGGCCGCGTCGGGGCTCTCGGTCACCTCGACGACGAGGGGCACCGTGAGCGACTCGCCGGCGCGGGTCTCCGCGGTGACGAGGAAGAGCGCCGCGTGGCGGCGCGGGATCTCGAGGTCGAACGAGGCCGTGACCCGGGTCGATGACGTGATCGGGCCCTGGAGCCGGTACCCCGGATCACGGGCCAGCCGGCGGGCCAGGGCCGTGGCCAGGGGCGACCCTCGGCCGCCGCCGGCCGCGACGAGCCCTGCGGGCGTGTCGTCGGGAGCGGGCGACAGGATCGGTGGGTGGTCGGCTCCCTGGTCGGCCGTCTCGAGGCGGAACCAGAGGAACGAGTGCGGCCCGACGGTGAGCGCGTACGGGCGCGCAGTGACGGCCGGGAAGACGGTGCCGCCGAAGAGCTCCACGACCCGGCGCCCCTCGTCCCGGGCAAGGTCCAGCTCGCACCACTGGGCGTACCGGGAGAGGTTGGCGACGACGACGATCGTCTCGTCCTCGTACTCGCGGCGGAAGGCGAGGACCTGCCGGTTCGGCGTCGAGACGACCTCGAACGTTCCCCGCGCAAGGGCCGGGTGGTGGCGCCGCAGGCCGATGACCCGCTTCATCCACCAGAGGAGCGACGAGGGGTTTGCGGCCTGCGCCGCGACGTTGACCGCCTCGAAGTGGTACTCGGGATCGACGACGAGGGGCAGGTAGAGGCGCTGGCGGTTCGCCTCGGAAAAGCCGGCATTGCGGTCCGGGCTCCACTGCATCGGCGTCCGCACCGCGTTCCGATCGCCGAGGTAGTAGTTGTCGCCCATCCCGATCTCGTCGCCGTAGTAGAGGACCGGGGTTCCGGGGAGCGAAAAGAGGAGGCCGTTGAGAAGCTCGAGCTTCCGTCGCGTGCCGACGAGCGGCGCGAGGCGTCGCCGGATTCCCAGGTTGATCCTGGCCGCCGGGTCGCTGGCGTAGGCGCGGTACATGTAGTCGCGCTCCGCGTCGGTGACCATCTCCAGGGTGAGCTCGTCGTGATTCCGCAGGAAGATCGCCCACTGGGCCGTTTCCGGGATCGCCGGCGTCTGCTCGAGGATGTCGAGGATCGGGAAGCGGTCCTCGGTCCGGAGGGCCATGAAGATCCGGGGCATGAGGGGGAACTGGAAGGCCATGTGGCATTCGTCGCCCGCCCCGGCGCCGAAGTACGCGACCGCGTCCTCGGGCCACTGGTTCGCCTCGGCGAGGAGCATCCGGTCGCCGTAGCGCTCGTCCACGTGGCGCCGCACCTCGCGCAGGAAGGCGTGCGTCGCCGGCAGGTTCTCGCAGTTCGTCCCGTCGGCCTCGTAGAGGTAGGGGACGGCGTCGAGTCGAAGCCCGTCCATCCCGAGCCCCAGCCAGAAGTCCATCACCCGGAGCATCTGCTGGCGGACCCGCGGATTCTCGTAGTTGAGGTCCGGCTGGTGGGAGTAGAAGCGATGCCAGAAGTTGGCCCCCGCCACCGGGTCCCAGGTCCAGTTCGAGGTCTCGAAGTCGCGGAAGATGACGCGCGCCTCAGGGTAGCGGTCGGGCGTGTCGCTCCAGACGTAGAACTCGCGCCACGGGCTCCCGGCGGGGGCCCGTCGGGCACGCTGGAACCAGAGATGCTGGTCCGAGGTGTGGTTGAGGACGACCTCGGTGATCACCTTCAGCCCGCGCCGGTGGGCCTCGGCGACGAAGGTGCGGACGTCGGCGAGGGTCCCGTAGTCGGGGTGGACCGCCGTGTAGTCGGAGGTGTCGTAGCCATCGTCGCGCCCGGGGGACGGGAAGAACGGGAGGAGCCAGAGGGCGGTGACCCCGAGGTCGGCGAGGTAGTCGAGCTTCTCGGTGAGCCCCCGGAAGTCGCCCACCCCATCGCCGCCGCTGTCGCGGAACGCGCGGACGTGAACCTCGTAGATGACGGCGTCCTTGTACCAGTCGGGCGCGGCCTTCGGGCGGCCGTTCCGGGCGGGCGGCGCGGCGGCGGATCGGGGCATCGGAAGCTCACCGTGGCTGAGGGGAGGTCAACGTGGCACAGTCGCGCGACATGCGAACCGGGTCGCCCTCAGCATAGGCAACCGGGGCGCACGGCGGGCGGGCTGGCCCGCGGCCGAACCGCGCCGGCGCCGGGCTCGCCGAAGCGCATCACCCCTTCACGGAGCCGCCGACGATCCCGCGGACGAAGTAGCGCTGGAGGGTGAAGAAGACGACGAGCGGCAGGGCCATGGAGATGAAGGCCGCCGGGCCGAGGAGCTCCCAGCCGCCGCCAACGGAGTTCACGAGGTTCGCGATGACCACGGTGAGGGGCAGGTTGTCCGGCGCGGCCAGGCCCAGGTAGACGAAGGCCACGAGGAGGTCATTCCAGACGAAGAGGAACTGGAAGATCGCGAGGGCCGCGATCACGGGGACGCTCATCGGGAGGGCCAGCCGCAGGAACGAGGTGACTGGCGAGGCCCCGTCGAGGGCTGCCGACTCGAAGACCTCGCGGGGCAGCTCAGCCATGTAGTTGCGGAGCAGGAACACTGCGAACGGGAGGCCGTAGGCGGTGTGGGCGAGCCACACGGCGAGGAACGAGCCGATGATCCCGAACCCCTTCGGGCCGAGGAGCTGGAGCATCGGGATGAACGTCACCTGGAGCGGGACGACGAGAAAGCCCACCACGGCCACGGCGAGGGCGTTCCGGAACGGGAACTCCATCCAGGCGAATGCGTAGGCCGCGAACGAGGCCACGAGCACGGGGATGATCGTCGCCGGGACCGAGATGATGATGCTGTTGACGAAGGCGGGCCCGATGTCCGACTGGTTGAGGACGGCGACGTAGTTGTCCAGCGTCCACTGGGCCGGACTGAAGATCGCGGTCCACCAGCCCGACGAGGCGATGTCGGCCGCGGGGCGGAGCGAGTTCACCAGGAGCCCGATCGTCGGGACGAGCCAGAGGACGGCGAGCCCCACGATCGCGAGGTGGAGGGGCAGCCGGCCGACCCACCGGGGACGGCGCCGGGCGGACGGCGCGGCCGTTGCGCCCAGGGCTGGGACGGACGGCGCCTGGGCGGTCATCGGAGGGCCTCCTGCGCCCGGAATCGCTGCACGTTGAGGGCCATGATCGGGATGATGGCGATAAGCAGGACCATCGCGATCGCGCTGGCCCGCCCGAAGTTCCCGTTCGTGAACATCTCCTTGATCATGCGGTTGGCGATCACGTCGGTGTCGTAGTTGCCGTTCGTCATGACGTAGACGATGTCGAAGGTCTTGAGGGCGACGATCACGATCGTCGTCGTGACCACGGCGAGCGTGGGGAGAAGCAACGGCAGGACGATCCGGCGGAAGACCTGCAGCTCGGACGCGCCGTCGACGCGAGCCGCCTCCATGAGCTCGGGGCTGATCCCCTTGAGGCCGGCCGAGAGAATCACCATCGCGAAGCCGGTCCACATCCAGGCCATGACGATGATGAGGAGGATCGTGTTGAAGCTCAGGGTCTGCATCGTCAGCCAGGGGAACGGGCCGGCGCCCGCGAGCCCGGCAGCCGCGTTGAGCGTGCCGGTCTGAGGCTCACCGGGCGGCTGGTACTGGAACATGAAACGCCAGATCACGGCGGCCGCCACCATGCTGATCGCGAGCGGCAGGAAGATCACCGACTTGGCCGCCGGCTCGTAGCGCACCCGGTCCACGAGGACCGCGATGAGGAGTCCGAACCCGACGCAGAGGAGCGGGGTCACGATGACCCAGAGGACGTTGTTCTTGAGGGTGCTCAGGGTCCCGGGGTTGGTGAAGAACCAGGCGTAGTTGTCGAATCCCACGAATGCCTTCCCGGCCTCGTCCTGGAACGACCGGAGCAGCGTGGCGATCGTCGGGTAGACGAGGAAGACGAGCAGGAAGAGGAACGTCGGCGCCAGCCAGAGCCAGGGCCGGACCCGCGGCCTGAACCGCTCCGGGACGAGGCGCAGGAACTGCTCGGTGAGAACGATGTAGCCGATGAGGGCGGCCGGCACCGCGATGCAGACCGCGATCATCAGGAGGATGCGAGAGTCCACGGGCCGCCTCCCTCGAATCTCGTCGCCGGGGCGGCTGGGCCACCCCGGCGACGAGAGGATGCCTACTGGCTGTAAGCGTCCGCCTGCGCCTGGTCGAGACTTGCCAGGATCGAGTCGAGCGAGCCCGGGTCCTGGACGTACTTGGTGATGCCCTTCCAGAACGCATCGTTCATGGCGCTGGGCATCAGGTCGGACGCGTCGAAGACGAAGATCTTCGCGTCGGTGAGGAGCGCGGCCGACCGCTTGCTGATCTCGTCGGGGTAGCCCGTCGCGTTCTTGTTCGCCGAGAGCGCGCCGCCGAGCTTGACCCAGATGTCCTGGGCCGGCGCGGTGACGAGGTAGGCCATCAGCGAGCGGGCCGCGGGCGTGTCATGGAACATGCCGAAGAGGTCGCCGGCGCCTTCGATGGCTCCGGTGTACTGGGCGTTGATGTCGGGGAAGGGGAAGAAGTCGTAGTCGGTCCCTGGCGCGGCGTCCTTGAAGGCGCCGAGGCCGGTGATGAAGCTGGCCTGGTGGAGGAAGAGGCAGCCGGGAGGCGACTTGAAGAGCGGGTCGCCCGCGTTGGCGAAGTTGGTGGTGGCGACGGTGGCCGAGCCGCCGTAGCTCTGGGCGACGACCTCGCCGAAGGTCTGCCAGGCCTGCTTGATGGCCGGGTCGGTCCACTTCGTCTTGCCCTGCCACCACGAGTTGTAGACGTCGGGCCCGGCCTGGCGGAGGACGATGTCCTCGATCCAGTCGGTGCCCGGCCAGCCGGTCGCGGCGCCCGACTCGATGCCGAGGCACCAGGGCGACTTCGCCTTGTCTTTGTTCGAGGTGATCGCGCTCTGCAGCGCGTCCCACGTCGCGGGCGGGGTCCCGCCAAGATCGAGGGTCTTGGGGCTGTACCAGATCAGGCCCTTCACGGCGGTCTTGATGAAGACGCCGACGAGCTTGCTGTTGACGGTTCCGAGGTCAACGAGCGCGGGCGCCGTCTCCGAGGTGTACGTCGCGACGTCGAGGACGCCGTTGAGGTCGACGAGGCTGTCGGCCCACTGCTGCATCTGGCCCGGGCCAGGCAGGCCGGCGAGGTCGGGCAGGACACCCGAGGCGACGCCGGTGGTGAGGACCGTGTTGAGGTCGCGGGTGCCCGTGTACTTCACGGTGGCCCCGGTCAGCTGCTCCCATGGCTTGACCATCGCCAGGAACGCGTCCTGCTCGGTACCTCCCCAGGTACCGATGACCGAGACGGTCTGGCCCGCCAGCGACTCGCCGCTGGCCGAGGGCCCGGGGGCCATGCTGGCACCCGGCGATCCGGGGGCCATGGTGGCGGGCGCTGCGGGCGAGGGAGACGATCCACTGCTGCAGGCGGCCACGGCAAGGGCCGCGACGGCAAGCAAGGCGACGATCCTCGTCACGACGGGCTTGGTCGATCGGTTCACGTTGATCTCCTCCTGTGCTGGGCTCGTGGCTGCCGACCCGCCGCGCGCCACGGCGACGGGCTCGACGCGAGTCACCGTGAGCGCGGACCAGACCAACGTCCACGCTTTCGGTGAGGGTTCCAGCCGACAGGGCACTGCGGCGTGTCATGGGTCTGCCCGCCGTTGCAACTTCGTTGCGTGTTCCCGACCGGCGACCGCCCTCGGGCGTGCCGGGAGGGCCGCAGGCCCGTGCTATGCTCCCGGCTCACGGTGGCGACCGGGAAGAGTAGCGCCGGCGGGGGCCGAAGCGAGCGCGGGACGGTGGAAGCCGCGCGGCCGACCCCGGCGCGAACGTCGCCCGCGAGCCGTGCGGCCGGCGCCCGATAGCGTGCCGCGAGGGGCCCCGGAGTTCGCGCCCGCGATGAACGGAGCGCGCCGGCGCCCGAACCAGCAGGTGGTACCACGACCCCGTTCGTCCGCTGGGCGAGCGGGGCGTTCTGTTTCGAGGAGCGGCAGCGATGGCGGACGGACCGGCGAGCGCGCCCGGACAGCTGGCGAAGGCCTATCGACCGGCCGAGGTCGAGGGCCCCATCTACGAGCGCTGGCTGGCCGCCGACGTCTTTGCTCCCGACGGGTTCGGGTCACGCGCGGACGCGGCGAAGCCGCCGTTCGTCCTCATCCAGCCGCCCCCCAACGTTACCGGCAGCCTCCACCTCGGGCACGCCCAACGGAGCGGGGTGGAAGACCTCATGGTCCGCCACGCGCGGATGCAGGGCCGGCCCGCCCTCTTCCTGCCCGGCCTCGACCACGCCAGCATCGCCGCCCAGGTCGTCCTCGACCGGATCATCGCGGCCGACGGCGAGACCCGGGCGAGTCTCGGCCGCGAGCGCTACCTCGAGCGGATGTGGT
>JBBSAS010000021.1:0-12281 GCA_038252055.1 Candidatus Limnocylindrales bacterium | reverse complement strand
GTCAAGCCGCACCGCCGCCGGCTCCCCGCCGAGCGGACGGCGGTCACCCACAAGTTCGAGATCTCCGGGCACGAGGGCTACATCACGGTGGGCCTCTACCCGGACGGCCAGCCCGGCGAGATCTTCCTGAAGATGGCGAAGGAGGGCTCGACGGTCTCCGGGCTGATGGACACCTACGCCACGGCGATCAGCCTGGCCCTCCAGTACGGCGTCCCGCTCCGCGACCTGGTGAACAAGTTCGCCCACGTCCGGTTCGAGCCGTCGGGTTTCACCGGCAACAGCGAGATCCCGATCGCGAAGTCCACGGTGGACTACATCTTCCGCTGGCTCGGCTCGCGCTTCCTGGCCGGCGACGACCGCGCCGCCCTGGGGATCCAGGAGCGCGCCGGCGTCGTCGGTTCGGCCCCCGGGGGAGCGCTCTTCGGTTTCGGCGGGGGGGCGTCGGGCTTCGGCGGGGCGGTCTCGGGCTTCGGCGGCCCGGCCTCGGCCTACGCCCCCGAGGCGGAGGAAGGCCCGATGGGGATCGACGAGGCGATCGACGGCGGACCGGTGGCCGGCCCCGGCCCCGGCGCCGGGGCGCCCACCGCGACGGAGCCGCCCGCCCAGCCGCCGGCGACGACGGCGACCGCGGTGGCGACGGCCGAGGCGAAGGCCAGCCCGCCGGCTGCCTCGGGCGCGGCCGGGAAGCCACTCGCCGACGCCTCGCGGGACGGCAACAGCAGCAGCAACGGCCGGGCGAACGGGAAGAGCAACGGCCACGGGAAGGGCTCCGCGGCGAACGCCGTCGCGGCCTCGCTCGGCTCGGGCCGGACCGCCTTCACGATCCAGGAGGACGCCCCGTCCTGCATGGACTGTGGCTCGATCATGGTCCGCAACGGCAGCTGCTACAAGTGCCTCAACTGCGGCTCCACGAGCGGCTGCAGCTGAGCGTCTCCCTCTCGGCGAACCGAGGCCGGGCCGCGAGGTCCGGCCTCCACGCATCGGCGCACATCGCTGCGCTGGCGCGCGGGTCGTAGCATTGCCGGCATGGCGACTCACCAGCGCGTCGGGATCCTCACCGCGGGCGGCGACAGCCCGGGGCTCAACGCCGCGATCCGCGGCTTCGGCAAGGCCGCCATCGGGACGTACGGGATGGAGGTCATCGGTTTCCGCGACGGCTTCCGCGGGCTGGCCGAGGACAAGCGCGTCCGGCTCGACAAGCGGGCCCTGTCCGGCATCCTGACCGTCGGCGGGACGATCCTCGGGACCAGCCGCGACAAGCCCCACAAGATGCTCGTGGACGGCGAGGTCCGCGACATGACCGAAGCGATCGTCGCGACGTACGGCAAGGCCGGACTCGACGCTCTCGTCTGCTTGGGCGGCGGCGGGACGCACAAGAGCGCCCTTCGCCTGGCGAAGGCCGGCCTGAACGTCGTGACGCTTCCCAAGACGATCGACAACGACCTCGCCGGCACCGACGCGACCTTCGGCTACGCGACCGCCCTCGAGATCGCGACCGAGGCGATCGACCGGCTCCACAGCACGGCCCACAGCCACCACCGCATCATCGTGGCCGAGGTGATGGGCCACCGGGCGGGATGGCTCACTCTCGGTGCCGGCCTCGCGGGCGGCGCCGACGTGATCCTCATCCCGGAGATCCCCTACCGCGTCGCCAGCATCGTGAGCGCGATCCGGCGGCGGAACCGGCGGGGCACGAACTTCAGCATCGTCGCTGTCGCCGAGGGCGCTCGGAGCGTCGAGGACGCGGCCGCGCTCGCGGCCGCGGAAGCGCGCGTCGAGCGCGCGTCCGATCCGGGGGCCAGGGAGGCGGCAAAGGCGGAGATCGCCCTCCTCGAGACGCAGCACCTCGGGAACACCCTGCGCCTGGCCCACCAGCTCGAACAGCTGACGGGGCTGGAGTCGCGGGTCTCGATCCTCGGCTACGTCCAGCGCGGAGGGACGCCCTCACCGGTGGACCGGCTCCTCGCGACCCGCCTCGGCAGTGCGGCCGCGGACCTCGTGGCCGAGGGCACCTTCGGGGTCATGGTCGCGTCCCGGGGCGACCGCACCGAGGCCGTGCCGCTGGACAAGGTCGCGGGGCGACGGAAGACGGTCCCGACCGACCACACCTGGATCGCGGCCGCCCGCCACGTCGGGACCTGCCTGGGCGACTGAGGCGCGCGTGAGCCAGGACTCCACCCCCTGCGCGTCCTCCACGCCCCGTACAACATCGCCAACCAGGCGGGATACGCGGCCGCCGGGCTCCGCCGGCTCGGCCACCAGGTCGAGGTCTGGGACGGCCATCCGAACGCGTTCGCCTTCCCTGCCGATCGCATCATCGATCGGGGCACCGATCCGCGCGCCGCATGGGACCTCGTCCGCGAGGCGGTGGACCGGTTCGACGTCCTGCACTTTCACTTCGGCCGGTCGCTCGTCGTCCACGAGAAGTCGGGCATGCCGCCGTTCTGGGATTTTCCGCTCTACCGGGCGCTCGGGAAGCGCGTCTTCTTCACCTTCCACGGCTCCGACGTGCGGATCGCCCGCATCCACGACGCGGGCAACCCGTGGAGCCGGCTTCGGCAACTCCCGGGGCCGCCGGAGGATGGCCGCACCGAGAAGGCGCTCGAGGTGATCCGCACGTACGCGGACCGGATGTTCGTCGTCTCGGTCAACTACCTCCACTTCCTGCCCCAGGCCGAGTACCTGCCCCGGGTCATCGACCTCCGGGAGTGGCCCGAGCTCCCCCCGGTTCAGCGCGAGCGACCGGTGATCATTCACGCTCCCTCGCGGCGGGGCACGAAGGGGACGGATCTCCTCCTGGCCGCGCTCGACGACCTTGCAGCCGAAGGGATCCCCTTCGACCTGCGCCTCCTCGAGGGCGTGCCGCACGCCGACGTCCGGGCGGCGGTGGCCGATGCCGACGTCCTGGTCGACAACGTGATCGCCGGGTCCTACGGGCTCGTGAGCATGGAGGCCATGGCCTGCAGCCGGGTCGCGGTGGCGAACCTCTCCGACGACCTGCGCCGCACCCATCCCGACTGCCCGGTCGTCCACGTGGACCCGACGACGCTGGTGGAGACCCTGCGGACGCTCCTCGTGGACGTCGCGGAGCGGCGGCGCCTGGCCGAGGCCGGACGACCATTCGTCGCCCGGGTCCACGATGCCGTGGTGATCGCCGCCCGGCTGGTCGATGCGTACACCGCTCCAGTGGCCCCTGTCGCCCGGCGGTCGATGCCGGACTGGATGTCCTATGCGCCGCAACGACGGATCGAGCTCCTCGAGCGACGGGTGAACCGGCTGGAGATGGCCCTGGCCCGCGCGCGTCACCGGGAGGAGTTGCTGCAAGCGCGGTCCGGGATCGAACCGGGGGCCGATCTTCGCTCCTGGTCGCGACTCCGGGCTACCGGCCGGCGGATCGTCCCCGCCTCGGTGCGTGCCCGCGTGCACCCCCCGCGCGCCCCGGGCGACCGGCCGCCCGCCTGACGCGCCGCCCGGTCGGCATCTCCGGCCCTCCCCCTCCACGGCAGAGAGGCGCGGGGCATTCGGGTCGAGTTCGCTCGGGCTGGCGACATCGACCGGCACGGCGGGTCTCGCCCAGGCCGTCGAGTCGGCCTGACCTCCGCCGGTACACTGCCCCCGATGCTCCGCACCGTCGCCGCCACCCGCTACGTCACCCCGTTTCGCGAGGGCGGCTCGCTGCCGGGCCTCTGCGAGGCCGACGACGACGGCCTCTACGTCGTGAAGTTCCACGGTGCCGGGCAGGGCCCGAAGGCGCTCGTCGCCGAAGTGATCGTCGGCGAGCTCGCCCGTGCGCTCGGCCTGCCCGTCCCGGAGCTGGTCCTCGTCGAGCTCGACGAACGCCTCGCCGCCGGCGAGCCGCACTGGGAGGTGAAAGAGCTCCTCGACCGCTCGCCCGGCACGAACCTCGGCGTCGACTTCCTCCCCGGCGCCCTGGGCTTCGCCCCGGCGGTCGGCCCGGCCCCGGACCCGGGGCTCGCGGCCGGGTTCGTCTGGCTCGACGCGCTCACCCTCAACGTGGATCGCACGCCGCGCAACCCGAACCTCCTCACCTGGCACGGGCGCCTCTACGGCATCGACCACGGGGCCGCCCTCTACGTCCAGCACCGCTGGGCGGACGCGACCGCCGACCCGGAGCATGCCCGCCGGCCCTTCGCCCAGGTCCGCGACCATGTCCTCCTGCCGTTCGCCGGATCGATCGCGGAAGCCGACGCACGCCTGGCGCCGCTCGTGACCGACGACCTGCTCCGCCACCTCGTCGGCGCCGTGCCCGACGCCTGGCTGACCGGCGACCCGACGTTCGCCTCCGTGGACGACAATCGCGACGCGTACGTCCAGTACCTGCGGCGGCGGCTGGTCGCCCCGAGGGCGTTCGTCGAGGAGGCCGAGCGTGCCCGAACCCGCGCCTGAGCCCGCCCGCCAGCCGTTCGCCTACGCGATCATCCGGGTGATCCCGCGTGTCGAGCGTGGCGAATCGATGAACGCCGGGATCGTCCTCTTCTGCCGGCCGAGACAGTTCCTGGGCGCGTGCGTCACCCTCGTCGAGGCGCGCCTCCGGGCGCTCGACCCGGACTGCGATCCGACCGAGGTGCGCGGCCACCTGGCGACGATCGAGCGGATCGCCGCGGGCGATCCCGCCGGCGGGCCGATCGCCGCCCTCACCCAGGCGGAGCGCTACCACTGGCTCGTCGCCCCCTCGTCGACGATCATCCAGCCGTCGGAGGCCCACACGGGCCTGACGGCCGATCCGGCCGCCACGCTGGACCACCTCTTCGCGACGCTCGTGATGGCCCCGGGGGCGTCGCCCGGTGGCGGTACGGCGCCCGGTGGCGGTACGGCGCCCGGGGCCGGTTCGTCGCCCGGTGGCGGTTCGGCGCCCGGGGCCGGTTCGGCGCCCGGTGGCGGTATGGCGCCCGGGGCCGGTTCGGCGCCCGGTGGCGGTATGGCGCCCGGTGGCGGTACGGCGCCCGGGGCCGGTTCGTCGCCCGGTGGCGGTACGGCGCCCGGTGGCGGTACGGCGCCGCCGTTGTCCGCCGACACCATCGGATGAAACCGGGCGCCTGAATGGGGAGGAAACCTCCCGAGCGCGGCCGATGACCGCTGCATGTGCAGATCCAGGGCATTGCGCCACGTAGACACGCAGAGGACCCGGCCGGGAGCCGCCTCCAACGCGTGACGGCCCCGCTTGACCGCGCTGCCGCCCATGGGGTGAGCATGTGCGCCGACAAGGGCCGCCGCCTGGGCCGGGACAGGCCGACCTTCCGCCCCTGGCGGCACGGCTACCCGCAACGTGCTCATGGAGCGACCACGGGCGAGCCCAAGGACGGTCCATGGGCGACGGCGTCGGTGCGTCCGGCCGCCGCGCCTGCGACCAGGGGCGAACTCCCCGGGCTTGCGATCCGGGAGCCGGCGCGTCGGGCCAGCGGGACGAGGTCGTCGGCGCGTCGGGCCAGCGGGGCGCAGGCCATCCTCGGACCGTCATCGGGCTGTCATCGGGCTGTCATCGCGGCGGGCGTACCATCGTCCTCCACCGCAGCGGAGCAGCCGTCCCATGGGAATTCTCGACTTCCTCTCCCCGAACCCGGCCAGGGAGACCCTCCCCTCCCCCGCCGACGCCCTGCCCGGGCGCCCCGAGCCGGTGCCGATCCCTGAGCGCCACGCCGTCCTCGGTACGCCCCTCGCCGGCCCGCTGCCGAGCGGCGCGCGCGAGGCGGTCTTCGGCCTCGGCTGCTTCTGGGGTGCCGAGAAGACGTTCTGGCAGGTGCCGGGCGTGATCTCAACCGCGGTCGGCTATGCCGGTGGCCTCACCCCGAACCCGACGTACGAGGAAGTCTGCACTGGGCGGACGGGCCACGCCGAGGTCGTGCGGGTGGTCTTCGACCCGGCGCGGGTCTCGTACGAGGAGCTGCTCCGGGTCTTCTGGGAGCATCACGACCCCACGCAGGGGATGCGCCAGGGCAACGATCGGGGCACGCAGTATCGCTCGGTGATCCAGGTCTCCGACGCCGAGCAGCGCGCCGCCGTCGAGTCCTCACGCGACGCCTACCAGGCGGTCCTCGCGAAGGCCGGCTTCGGGACGATCACGACCGAAATCGCCGACGCTTCGCCCTTCTACTACGCCGAGGACTACCACCAGCAGTACCTCCATAAGGTCCCGGACGGCTACTGCCCCGACCACGGCACGGGCGTGGCCTGCCCGGTCGGACTCGGAATCACCTCTGTCGCCGACTAGGCTTCCGGGCATGAGCCCGAGATTCGGCGTGCGTCACTCACGGTGGCGGACATGGTTGCGGATGAACACCCCGAACGTCCTCTACTACCGTCTGGGCCTCGTCATCCCGAAGGCTCGCGACTGCGGCAACCACGAGTGGCACAACCACGACGACGTCGCCGAGCGGTGCTACCACTGCGAGGCTGAACGCCCGCGGACCCCAGCTACCGGCGGCCAGTCATAGAGTGACCGTTTCGTGTCCAGGACGGCTGCTGCCCCGACACACGGCACGGGCGTGGCCTGCCCGGTCGGGCCCGGCATCGGAGCCGAGGCCACCGCCGACTTGACTGCGCCGATGGGCCAGGAGGGAGGTCATTGGTTGGCTGCAGGAGGCGGCCGGGCGAATCCGGCGGAGCCGCCAGCGCCGGGGGCTCAGCTGTGCGTTGGCCGGCGGCGACCCGTGGGACTCATCTCGTGCGGGCGGACGCGGAGGCGTCGAGCACGGCCGCTCGCTCGAGAACGAGCGTCCTGACGAGGTCCGTCGGCAGCGGGTGCTCGGGCGTGAAGCGGATCGTCCCTTTCGAGAGCGAGAAGCCGGCGAGCTCGGCGCGGTGGGCCTCGATCGGCCCGGGACCCGGGAAGATCGAGCAGTGGGCCTTCGCGGCCAGGTACCACATGAGGGGGCGACCGCGGTACTTGAAGCCCGGCATCCCGTAGCCGACGGCCTCCACGGCGTCGGGGACGGCAGCGGCGATCGTCGCCCGGACCTCCCCGAGGAGCGCCTGCTGGTCGGCCGGAAGGGCCTCGAGATAGGCGGCGATCCAGGCCCTCGCCTCCTCGGGACGGGCCTGCTTCGGTGCGTTCCCCATGGCAAGTCTCCGCTGCGGATGAGTCGCGATGGTGCCACAGGTCGAGAGGCGCGACGCGGGGCGCGACGCGGGGCGCGACCCGGCTGAGCGCCGCTGGCGGGACAGGTCGGCGACGGGTCGCGGCCCAGGCTGCCCCCCGGCCCGGGAACGCGAAGACGGGACCATCGTGGTCGACGATCCCGTCTCGGAGCGCGGATGGCGCGCCCGGTCTCTGGCGGACCCGGCCGGGAGACCGGGTTCGCCTTGCGTCCGGCGCCGGGTGATGCCGGGAGCGCCGCGCGGCGCAGTGCGCGCCACGTGGCGCCGGACGGCCCTGGCCGCTACGCGCTGGCGGGGCGCGTCGCGAGGGTCACGGTGACCTTCATCGTCTGGCCGTTACGGAGCACGTCGAGGGTGACCGTGTCGCCGGAGCCGTGCTGGCTCATCACCATGTCGAGCGGGTGCGTCGCGTCGAGCGCCGTCCCGTCAACCGCGGTGATGATGTCGCCAGCCTGGAGCCCGGCCTTCTCGGCGGGGCTGCCCGCGACGATCGGGGCCTGGTCGACGGCGCCACCCTGGCCCTGGCCGAGCTGGCCCTGGCCGAACGGATCCTGGCCGAAGACGCCCCCGCCGTTCGGGTCGGTGTTCTGCCCGGTGCCGTTCTGGCCCGTGAGCGCCGTCGCCGTCGGGATCCACGCGCCGTTGTCGACCGGCAGGTTGGCGTCCTGCTTGATCGTGGGGTCGATCATCTCGAACCGGATGCCGAGCCACGGGCGGGCGAGCGCCTGGCCGGCCGACGCCTGCGCGAGGAGCGGGCGGGCGATGTCGATCGGGATCGCGAACCCGATCCCCTGAGCCTGGCTCGACACGGCGGTGTTGATGCCGATCACCTTGCCACTGGGGTCCAGGAGCGGGCCGCCGCTGTTGCCGGGGTTGATCGCCGTGTCCGTCTGGATGAGGTTGTTCAGGACGCCCGTCTCGACCGGGATGCTCCGCCCGACCGCCGAGATGATGCCCTCGGTGACCGAGTCGGTGAAGGTGCCGAGCGGGCTCCCGATGGCGATCGCCTGCTGGCCGACCTGGATCGACGACGAATCGCCGATCGGCGCCGTGGGCAGACCGGTGGCGTTGACCTTGACGATCGCGAGGTCGGTCATCGTGTCGATGCCGTAGATCGTCGCGTCGAGCGTCCGCCCGTCCTTGAGGGTCACGGTCAGCTTCTGCGGGTTGCCGTCCACGACATGGTGGTTCGTGAGGATGAGGCCGTTTGCGTCGAAGATGACGCCGGAGCCCGTGGCGGTTCCCTGGCCGACCTGGCCGGTGGTCGGGTCGGTGGAGGTCACGCCCTCGGCGGTGATCGTGACGACGGCGGGGCTGACGACCTTGACGATGTCGACGACGGACGCCGACCCGCCGGCCGGCGCGGAGGTGGACGGGGCGGCGGGGTTCACGACGCCGGCGGGCGGTGCGCCGGGCGTGCCCTGGGCGATCGCGTTCGTGAACGGGGCGGTGGTGGCGGCCGCGTTGTTGTTCGCGGCAGTGACGGCGAGATAGGTTCCGCCGGAGGTGAGGGCCGCGGTTGCCACCACCGCGGCAAGGACGAAGGCCGGGCCCACGGAGCGCCGTCCGCGCGGGGCCGGGGCCGGGGTGACCGGCGGCGGGATCAGCGGGGCCGGCTCGACGGCGGGCGCCGTCCAGGCGATGGGCCGGGTGGGGTTCTCGTCGGCTGCGTGGACGGGAGTGGGGGTGGAGGGATCGGTATGGGCCGCGGGCGCGCCGCTCGGGCCGCTCGACGGGAACTGCGGATCGTCCATGGAAGGTTCCTTCCGGCCGGGCCGCGCGCCTGAGTGCGCACGTCATTGAGCCCGGGTTCGTTTCCCCGATCCTGCACGGACCAGGTTCAGCGGCGCACAAGGAGCGGTGAAGACTCCACCACCTTGCGATTCCTTGACCAGGCCGCAACGCGGTCGTCCTGGCCTCCCCGATGGTCCCGGGCAGCGGCCGCTGGCGGAGCAGCGCCGGGTGCCGAGGGCGCCCGCCCGCCACGGCCGGGTGCGAACCGCGTGAAGGGCCCGCTGCCGGGCGGCGGCCACTCACCCGCGGGCGGCGCCCGACCGCGGGCCGGCCCGATCAGCCTCCGGCGATCCTCCGGGCGGCCTTGGCGGCCCGCTTCTGCTCCTGGTACCGGGCGAGCGCCTCGGCCGAATCCACGTCGGCGAGGGTCGGGTGGTCGGGCGCGACGGCCTCCCAGCCGGGCGGCCGGATGCCGAACCGCTTTCCCAGCAGGCCAACGAGCGTCTTCGCCTTCATCTCGCCGATCCCCGGCAGGGCCCGCAGTCGGCCGAGCAGGTCCGCGCCGTCGCGAGCGTCCGTCCACGTGCGCGCAGCATCGCCGTCGTGGTCGCGGACGATCGCGGCGCAGAGCCCCCGGACCCGGCCGGCCATCGCCCCCGGGAAGCGGTGAAGCGCCGGGCGCTCGCGGAAGGCCGCCTCGAGGCGAGCCGGATCCATCTCCGCGATCGCGGCGGCGTCGAGCGTGCCGATGCGCCGGCGCAGCTCGAGGGGACCGGCGAAGGCCTTCTGGACGGTGACCTGCTGGTCGAGGACGAACCCGATGAGGAGCGCGAGCGGGTCGGCCGCGAGGAGGGCGTCGGCTTCGGCGTCGCCGGTGAAGGGCAGGCTGGCGGGAGGCGTGGGCGTGCTCATCGGCCGATGGTAGGCGATCAGCGCGGGACGAGGACCCGCAGGACGGCCGGCCGGACCTCGACGAGGAGGCTGCCACTTCCGACGACGTCACCGTCGACTTCGATCGGCTCGGCCACGTCGGTCGTGATCTCGATGCGGCGCCCGACGAACCGGGTGGCGAAGGGGCCGATCGCGGTGTGGATCCCGCGCCCGAGCATGAGCTCGATGGCAGCCCGCGAGCCGCCGACGGGGCCGCTGCCGCGGGCGACGAGGACGTCGAGAACGCCGTCGTCGGGAACGAGGGGCAGGCGCGGCCGAAGGAGGCCCGGGACGAGCTCGCCGGCGTTCGCGACGAGCACGGCGAGCGCATCGGTCTCGTGGGCCACGCCATCGACGATGATCCGGACCTCGAACGGGCGCATCCGGACCGCGACCGCCACCGCCGAAGCGAAGTACGCGGCGATCCCGAGGCTGCGCTTCCGCCGGTCAGTGGTCGATGCCATGACCCGGGCGTCGAAGCCGATCCCGGCGGCGACGAGGAAGGGGATCGGCGCGTCGGCGGAGGGGCCCGCGGGTTTGGCGGCGGCCGCGGCGTCGGGGCCGGCGGCACCCGGGGCGTGGCCGGCATAGGCGCCCGGGGCGTGGCCGGCATAGGCACCCGGGGCGTGGCCAGCGGCGGCGCCCGGGGCGGATCCCCCGAGCGTCGCGCTGCCCATGTCGAGATGGCGGAGGCGCGCACCGGCGAGGGCGGCGATCGCCCGTTCCGGCGATCGGGGGATCGCGAGCGCGGCAGCGAGCAGGTTTCCGGTGCCGGCAGGGATGACGCCGAGCGGGATGCCGGTCCCGGCGAGGATGGCGGCTGCCGTCCGAACGCTCCCGTCGCCGCCCGCGACGACCGCGAGCCGGGCGCCGGCTGCCACGGCCTCGCGGGCAACCGCCCGACCCTCGGCCGCGCTGCCCGTCACGTGGACGCGCGGATCGGCCCCGCAGCGATCGCGGATCGCCCGCGAGGCGGCGCGCACGATCTCCTCGCGGCGCCGGGCCCTGGCGAGGCCCGATGCCCCGGGCGCGACGACGAGGAAGGGCGGACCGTCGGGCGTTTCGATCGACGCGGGCTCCGCCCAGGAATGCAGGTCGTGCGTGGACTCTCGCATGCTCCCTCCAGCGCGACAGCGTAGCGCCCGGGCACCCTCCCGACCGGAGCGAAACGCTCCCGGAGCGGGACCCGTGCGATCATGAGCTCGTCGGCCGCCCAACCTGAGCCAGGTGACCTGCACGAAGGCCCGGACCGGCTTCGACGACGCACCATCCGAGTGCAGATGGCGATCCGGGCCGGCGCCGGAAGCGGCTCCGTCCGCTGCCGAGGAGGAACGCGATGGACGCCCTCGTCTTGGAGAGACCCGGTCCGATCGCCGGCGGGGCCGGCTCGCTCGTCCTCCGCGGCGTCCCCGACCCGGATCCCGGCCCGGGCGAGATCCTCCTCGACGTCGCGGCCTGCGCTGTCTGCCGGACCGACCTCCAGCTCGTCGAAGGCGACCTCGTCGCCCATCGACTCCCAACGATCCCTGGCCACCAGGCCGTGGGGCGCGTGCTCCGCGTCGGATCGGGTGTCGAGGGCTGGTCGCCGGATGACCGGGCGGCTGTCGGCTGGCTCGCGGGCACGTGCGGCATCTGCCGGTTCTGCACGAGCGGGCGTGAGAACCTCTGCGCGTCGGCGGCCTTCACCGCCTGGGATCGCGACGGCGGATTCGCGGAGCGGATGGTCGTCCGCGCCGATGTCGCCCTCCGCGTCCCGGACGGGTTCGGGGATCTCGACGCGGCCCCGCTCCTCTGCGGCGGCGTGATCGGCTACCGCTCGCTCCTCGTCTCGGGGATCCAGCCCGGTGGACGGCTCGGGCTGTACGGGTTCGGCGCATCGGCGAGTCTCGCCATCCAGGTCGCCCGGCACTGGGGATGCGAGGTCCACGTCGCCACGCGGTCGGCCCGCGAGCGGGAGCGAGCACTCGCCCTCGGCGCCGGCTCGGTCGGCGGCTACGACGACCCGCCGCCGGCGCCCCTCGATGCGGCCGTCACCTTCGCCCCGGCGGGCGCGGTGGTGGTCGCCGCGCTGCAGGCCGTCGATCGCGGCGGCACCGTTGCCATCAACGCGATCCACCTCGACGGCGTACCGGCGTTCCCGTACGAGCATCTCTGGTGGGAGCGGAGCCTCCGGTCCGTCGCCAACTACACGATGCGCGATGCCCGGGAGTTCCTCGAGCTGGCCGCGCAGATCCCGGTCCGGACCGCGATCGACGTGATCCCGCTCGCGGAGGGGCGCGACGCGCTCCGCCGCCTGGCAACGGGGACGCTCGAGGCGACGGCGGTCCTCGTCCCTTGATCGGCGCCAGCCGGCGCCGGCGCAGCGAGCGCCGGCGACCGCCCCGCGAGCCCGCCTACTCGAACTCGCGGTGGCGGGCCACGGAGTGGATGAGCGTCGCGGAGTAGAGCAGGGTCAGGCTCAGGAACGGCCAGCTGATCCGCCGCCCGAGCGGGAAGAGCGT
>JBBSAS010000020.1:0-12597 GCA_038252055.1 Candidatus Limnocylindrales bacterium | reverse complement strand
TGCCTCAGCCGCTGGCCCACGGCCTTGCGACGGCCGGCCTCCTCGAGCACGACCTCCTGGTCGAGCCACCCACCGTCGAGCGGGGGGTGATGACCGCGCCCGGGGGCACCGGGGTTGGTGGCCTTGGGGTCCGGCTCGACGACGCTGCGCTGCGGCGGTTCGCGGTCGAGGCGATCGAGGCGGCCGGATGATCGGCGGGATCGCCCGGTGACGGGCACGACGGCCGCATGAGAGGCGCGGCCACCCTCGCCCTCGAGATCCGGCGGCATGCCGCGGCGCGGCCCCTGGCTGTCGCCGTCCGTGACGGGACAGGGGATCTCACGTATGGAGGGCTCGATCGTGCCGCGGACGCCGCCGCGGCCGGGATCAGGGCGTCGGGGATCCTTCCCGGCGATCGGGTGGCGCTCCTGGCCGCACCCACCGGCGAGGCGATCGCCATCCTCGTCGGCATTCTCCGCTCGGGCGCGGTCCTCGTGCCACTCGGGACGAGTCTGACCCCCCGGGAGATCGCGGCAGCGCTGGCCGAGACCGGAGCACGGTTGCTCGTCCACGATCCTTCGCCCGAAGGCTCCACCCCGCCGGGCACGGGCGTCCGGGCGCTAATTCCGGCGGAGGTGGCAGCCCGCGGCGTCGGAGCCGATCGCCGTGGCATCGACGTGGACCCCCGGGGACCGGCCGTCGCGGTCATGACGTCGGGCACGACCGGCCGCCCGCGTGCGGCGCTCCTCTCCCATGCCGCTCTTGCGGCGAGCGCGGCGGCATGGGGCGCGGCGCTGCCGCCGGCCACGGGTTGGCTGCTCTGCCTGGGGCTGGCCCACGTCGCCGGCCTCGGGGTTGCCTGGAGGGCCCTCGGCGGCGGGGTGCCGCTCCACGTGCTGCCCGTCTTCGACACGGCGCGCGTGCTCGCCATCCTGCGGGGGGAGGATGCCCCGAGCCACGTCTCGCTCGTCCCGGCGCAGCTGGGTCGCCTCCTCGACGAAGCCGGCGGAGCGCCCGCCCCGGCCGGCCTGCGGGCGGTCCTCCTCGGCGGCGCCTCGATCCCGCCCGAGCTCGTCCGTCGGGCGGTGGCGGCCGGCTGGCCGATCATCCCGACGTACGGGCTGACCGAGGCTGGCTCGGGCGTGACGGCGCTCCCCGCCGGCGCGGCGGGCGAGCACCCCGACTCGGCCGGACAACCCCTCCCCGGCGTCGCCCTGCGCATCGCCGAGCCGGGCACCGACGGGGTGGGGGAGATCGAGGTCCAGACGCCGGCGGCGTTCTCCGGCTACCTCGCGAGCGCGGCGGCGACGCCCGCAGCTGTCGACACGCCGGGCCCAACGATGCCCGCGGCCGGCACGCCCGCGGCCGGCTCGCCCGCAGCCGACACGCCCGCGGCCGGCTCGCCCGCAGCCGACACGCCGGGGCCCACGATGTCCGATCGGGCGGCCGCCTTCACGGACGACGGCTGGCTGCGGACCGGCGACCTCGGTCGTCTTGACGGCGCGGCACGGCTGTTCGTTGCCGATCGCCGGGTGGACCTCATCGTCTCCGGCGGCGAGAACGTCCGCCCCGCCGAGGTCGAGGCCATCCTGGCGAGTCATCCCGCCATCGCCGACGCGGGCGTCGCCGGCCGTCCCGACCCGACCTGGGGCGCCGTCCCGGTCGCGGGCATCGTCCTGCGGGCCGATCCCGGCGATCCCGGCGATCCCGGCGACGACGCCCTCCGCGCCTGGTGCCGCGAGCGCCTGGCCCCGTACAAGGTGCCCGCGGTGTTCGTCCGCCTCCCGGCCCTGCCCCGGACCGCGGGCGGGAAGCTCCGTCGCGGCGAGCTCCGCGACGCACTCACCCCGCTCGTCGTGCTCCTCCACGCCACTCTCTCGACCGGCCGCCAGCTCGCGCCGCTCGCCCGAGCACTGGCCACGTCCGGCGGTCTCCGTGTCATCGCTCCGGATCGGCGGGGGAGCGGGGAGCGCCGCCTCGATCTGCCCCGTCCCGTGGCGATCCGCGAGCAACTGGCCGACCTGGCTGCCCTTCTCGACGCCGAGCAGGCCGGCCGGGCGATCCTCGTCGGGCACAGCTTCGGCGGCGTCCTGGCCATCGAGGCTGCGGCGCGCCTGCCCGATCGCGTCGCCGCGGTAGTCGCCTACGAGCCGCCCTATGCCCCGCTCGCGAGCGCCCCGATGCGCCGGGAGTTCGCCCGGGTCGCCGACGAGACGGCGGCCGCCTTCGCCGATGGGGGGCGACCCGCGGCTGCGCGGGCCTTCCTGGCCGGAGTGGCGGGGCCCGGTGCATGGGACCAGCTGCCCGCCCGGTCGCGGGCGTTCCTGGAATCCGAGGGCGGTGGCGCAGTGGCCGACGCCGGCTTGGCCGGGCTGGAGCCGACGGGGCTGGGGTCGATCGCCTGCCCCGTGACCATCATCACCGGCACGGCCTCCGAGCCCTGGTACGCTCCGATCGCCGACGCGGTCGTGGACCGGATCCCGGGCGCTCGCCGAGCTGACCTCTCCGGCGCCCGCCACACGGCGCCGATCACCGAGGCGATCGGCGTTGCCGCGGCCGTGCGAGCCGCCCTCGCCGCCGACGGCATCCCGCCCCTCCCGATCACGATCGCCCCGCCGGACAAGCTGCCCGAGGAACGCCCTGCATGACTGCCCCGCCCGTTCCTCCGCTCGCACCCGGCGCCCCCGCGCCCCGCCACCCCGCGCCTCGCGATCCCACCCCCTCCGGCGGGGCGACCGATCGCGGGAACGCCGCCGCGCCGGCCCAGGTCGGGGCGATGTTCGACGGGATCAGCCGCGTCTACGACCCGATGAACCTCGTGATCAGCGCCTTCCAGGAGCCGCGCTGGCGCCGCCGGGCCGTGGCCCTCGCGGGCCTCGGGCCGGGCGGGCGGGCGATCGACGTCGCGACCGGCACGGGCAAGATCGCCGCCGACCTCCTCCGCGCGGCGGGACCCGGCGGCGCGGTCCTCGGTGTGGACATCAGCCCGGGGATGATCGACGTTGCCGCGCGACGGTTTGTCGGTCGGCCGGGGCTTACGTTCGTCGTCGGTGACGCAATGGCGCTGCCCGCCGACGATGGCCAGTTCGACGCGGCGACGATCGCTTTCGGGATGCGGAACCTGCCCGACTATGCCCGGGGCTTCGCCGAGATGGCCCGGGTCGTGCGGCCGGGCGGCCGGGTCGTCTGCCTGGAGATCGCCCGTCCCCGGCGCCGGCTGGCCCGGGTCTTGCGCGCCTGGTTCGACCGGATCGTCCCGCTCATCGGCAGGGTGGCCGGACAAGGCGACGCCTACGCGTACCTCGTTCGCAGCGTCCGAGCCTATCCGCCGCCCGAGCGGATCGCCGAGATCATGGCCGAGGCCGGCCTCGTCGGTGTCCGCTGGTCCGGTATGAGCGGCGGCATCGTGACCCTCCACGTCGGGACGGTTCCGGCCGGCTGACGCCGCGCCGGCACCCGCCGGGCGGCCCTCGCTGCGCCGTCCTACCCCTTTCGGCGGTAGGTCCAGATCGCGAGCGGAGCGAAGACCGCGACGATCACCGCGATCCAGCCGACAGCCGCGAGCACGGTGGCCGCGTCGGCCGAGCCGAGGATCAGTCCCCGGGCGGCGTTCACCACGACGGTGACTGGGTTGGCCTCCGCGATCGGTCGCAGCCAGTCCGGCATCGTCTCGACCGGGACGAACGCGGAGCTCGCGAACGTGAGCGGGAAGACCGGGATGAAGATCGCCCCCTGGGCTGCCTGGGCGCTGCGGGCGCGCAGGCCGATGTTGGCCGAGAGCCAGCTGATCGCGTAGCCGAAGAGCGTGACGAGGACGAGGGCGAGGACGAACTCGGGGATGCTGCCGGTGAACCGGAAGCCGATCAGGAAGCCGACCGCGGTCATGACGAGAACGGTGTAGGCGTTGCGGATCAGGTCGGCGAAGGTCCGCCCGATGAGGACGCCCGAGGGCGCCATCGGGAGCGAGCGGAAGCGGTCGATGATCCCCTTCTGGAGATCCTCGGCGAGGCCGATCGCGGTCCCGGTCCCGCCGAAGACGACGGTCTGGACGAAGATCCCGGGCATCAGGAAGGTCACGTAGTCGACGCCCGGCGTCTGGATCGCTCCCCCGAAGACGAAGGCGAAGAGCAGGACGAACATGATCGGGGTGATCGTGTCCACCACGAGGAGCTGGGGGTTGCGGACGACCGCCAGCATGTTTCGCCAGGCGATCGTGATCGAATCGGTGACGATCCAGGAGGGCGACCGTCGAACCGACGCGGCGCGGACGCTCGCAGCGGCGGGAGCGGTGATGGCGCTCATGCGGCCTTCTCCCGGCCCGGCCGGCCGAACCGGCGGCGGGACGGTTGGGCGCCGGACTCCTCGTCCCCTCCCTCGCCTGCGGCTCCGTCGCCCTCCGCGCGGCGTCCGGTCAGCGAGAGGAAGACGTCGTCGAGGCTGGGCCGGTGGAGCGACAGCTCCGCGACCTCCAGCCCGGCGCCATCGATGCGCCGGACGACCTCGGCCAGGGTGCCGGCGCCGTGGTGGACGGGGAGGCTGATCCGCCCCTCCTCGGTGTCGGCACGCGGCTCGGTGGCGGCGAGCGAGCGGAGGAGCTCCAGCGCGTCGGTTGTACGGCTCGCGTCGGCGATCCGGAGGTCCACGACGTCCTCGCCCAGGCGGTCCTTGAGCTCGGTCGCGGTCCCCTCGGCGATCACGAGGCCGTCGTCGATGACCGCGATCCGGTCGGCCAGGCGGTCGGCCTCCTCGAGGTACTGGGTGGTCAGCATGATCGTCGTGCCGTCGGCGACGAGGCTCTCGATGACCTCCCAGAGCCCGAGGCGGCTGGCCGGATCGAGGCCCGTCGTCGGCTCGTCGAGGAAGAGGACCGCAGGTCGGCCGACGAGGCTGGCGCCGAGATCGAGGCGACGGCGCATGCCCCCCGAGTAGGTCCGGGCGGGGCGGCCCCCGGCGGCGGTCAGGCCGAAGGTCGCGAGGAGCTCGTCCGCGCGCGCGCGCGCCGCGGGGCGGCCGAAATGGAGCAGCCGCCCGACCATCTCGAGGTTCTCGCGGCCGGTGAGGTTCTCGTCCACTGCCGCGTACTGCCCGGTCAGGCCCATCGCGGCCCGGACGGCGTCCGGCTCGCGGGCGACGTCGTGGCCGGCGACGGTCGCGGTTCCCCCGTCGGGGCGGAGGAGCGTGGCGAGGATGCGGACCGCGGTCGTCTTGCCGGCCCCGTTCGGACCGAGGAGGCCGAGGATTGTCCCGGCCGGAACAGCCAGGTCGATGCCGCGCAGGGCGTGGACGTCGCCGTAGGACTTGCGAAGCCCCTCGGCGGTGATGGCGAGATTGGACATGGGTTCCTCGTGGGGGATCCGCGGCTCGGGAGGCGCGGCCAGACTCCCCATTCGGTCCGGCAGCGGAGGCGGATTGCCGGGAGATCCTGCCGTCAGTACCAGGGCCAGGGGACGGCCGGCCAGTCGGGGTTCGGCTGGGGGAATACGCCGTGGGCGAGGAGGTCCGAGAGGCGGGCCTCGAGCGCCATGAGCTCCTCGTCCGCGAGGTGCGAGGCGAGCTCGGGTCGGAGGCTCGGCAGGGCGGCTCGCAGGCAGGCCAGGGCCTCTGTCTCGTTCGGATCGAGCGCCGTCCCGCGCCAGTTCCAGAGGATGGTCCGGAGCTTCGGGTCGACGCTGAAGGTGACCCCGTGGTCCACGCCCTGGAGCCTGCCGTCAGGTCGGAGGAGCAGGTGCCCGGCCTTGCGATCGCCGTTGTTCACGACCGCGTCGAAGAGGGCGATCCGCCGCAGCCGCGGGTCGGCGGCCTGGATTCGCTCCACCACGTCCTCGTCGTCGCGGACCTCCACCCAGAGCTGGAGCATCCCGGCACCGGCGGGGCCGTCCTCGCGGAAGACGGTGGGCGGGACGACCTCCCAGCCGGCCGCCTGCGACACGGCGAAGGCGGCAGCCTCGCGATGGCCCAGCGTCCCGACCGGGAAGTCCCAGAGTGGTCGTTCGCCGCGGACCGGCTTGTAGACGGCGCCGGCAACCGTGACGCCCCGGCCGGGCACGTCGCCGCGGACAGCGACGAGGAGGGTGGTGTTCGAGGCCTGGACGAGCCGGCCGACGATCTCGATCTCTCCCTCGAGGAGGAACGGGATAGCCACCTCGGGCGCCAGGTCGACCGACGACGGGAGCAGGATCTCCGGCTCCGCGACCTCGTCCGGGTCCGGCGCGGGGCGCGGCGTCGGCCTGTCGCTCATGGGCGACCCGCCGGCCGCGCCGGGGTCAGTGGACGTACCCGTTCCGGCGCGGGCAGAGGTGCCCGGAGGGATCGAGCGGCTGGCCGCACATCGGGCACGGCGGTCGCCCGGCGGCGACGATCCGGAGCGAACGCTCGGCGAATGCCTTCGCCTGCGTGGGCGAGAGGCGCACCCGGAAGAGGTCGGGACCGTCGGGATCGTCGTCGGCGATCTCGACCGGCTCGTCCGCCGCTTCCTCGGACTCGTCGTCGTCCTCGTCCTCGTCTCGGGCGCGGGCCTCGACGAGGATCTCGTCGCTCTCACCGTCCCAGGCCAGGGTCATCGTGCCCACCCGGAACGCGGGGTCGAGTGGCTCGTCGAGCGGGGCATGGTCGTCGTCACCGGGCGCAACCGCCTCCGGGACGCGGATCCCGCGTCGCGCCACCTCCGCGAGGAGGATCGCGAGGCGCTCGGCGAGGACCTGGACCTGGACCTTCTCGAGGATCGCGGTGACGGTGGCGCCTCCTCGCTTCGCCTGGAGGAAGAACGTGCGATCGCCGGGCTCGCCGATGGTGCCGGCGACGAAGCGGTCCGGCTGGCCGTAGTCGTAGATGCGTCGGGACATGTCCTGACTCTACCGCGCCGGCCGGCGTCGTGCCCCGGGAGCGACGGTCCCGGTGGACGTGCGCCGCGACCGGCGGCCGGGCCCCGGAACGAGACCGGCCATGGAGCCGCCCGTGTCGTTCACGCGCTCGACGAACGTTCCGCGGGCTCCGTACCGGACGACAGACACCGAGCAGGGGTCCACGCTGATCCGCCCGAATCCGTCGAGATGGAGGCCGAGCGCATCGGCGAGGATCGCCTTGATGATGTCGCCGTGACTGACCAGGGCGTAGGTGGCATCCGGACCGAGCTCCGCGTTCCAGGCCCGCACAGCGGCCACGCCGCGCGCGCTCGCCTCGGCCAGCCCCTCGCCACCCGGGAAGACCGCCGCCGAGGGGTGCGCCTGCACGATCGCCCAGAGCGGGTCGCGGCCAAGCTCCTTCAGCTCGCGCCCGGTCCAGTCCCCGTAGCGCACCTCGCCGACGCGCTCGTCGACGTGGAGCGGGGGCACGGGCTCGCGGCCGGCAAGGAGGGCCGCTGCGGTCTCGCGACAGCGCTCCAGCGGCGAGGCCACGATCGCCGCCAGGGGCACGGCAGCCAGCCGCTCTCCGAGGGCGGCGGCCTGGGCCCGGCCGCGGTCGTCGAGGTGCACGCCCGGCGTCCAGCCGGAGAGGATGGGCCCGGTCAGCGCCGTCAGGCCGTGGCGGACCAGGAGGACGGTGGTCATTCCCGAAGTCTACGGCGCCTCCGGGATCGGCCCCGAACGCGGTCCCGGTCGATCGACGCTGGATGGCCGGCCGAACCGCCCCGCGGACGCGCGGGACCGGGTGGCCCGGGACGGCCGGCCGAACCGCCCTTGACGGCGCCGGCCCCGAAACCTAGCGTCGGCAGCGTTGGAGCGCGATCCAGCGGCGGCGCCCCCGCCGGGCGATCACCCGGCGACGATCGAGGCGCGCCGGCAGGCGACTGGAGGATCCCGTGAGTGCATTCGTCAAGCAGGCCGACATCCGGATCGAGCAGTTCGACTGGGGCGTGATCGGCTGGCGGCTCACGCCCGAGCGCGGGTCGAAGCACCTCGTCGTCATGGACGTGACGATCGAACCCGGCAGCGAGCATGACTTCCATCGCCACCCCGGGCAGGAAGAGATGATCATCGTCAAGCGGGGACGCGTGACCCAGTTCATCGAGCACGAGTCCACGATGCTCGAGCCGGGCGACTCCGTCTTCGTTGCCGAGGGCGTGGTCCACGCGACGTTCAACCGGGGCGACGAGACGGCCCACCTCCAGGTCATCATCGGGCCGTCGCTCGGCGAAGGGTCGGGCTACGGGCTCGTGGACGTCTCCGGCGAGGAGCCCTGGGCGTCGCTCGGGCCGAAGCGGGGATAGCGTCCGACGGGACCCTGCGGCCGAGTTGCTGCAGGGTCCCGGATCGCGGGCAGTCGCCAGGAGTTCTGGATTCCACGGGCTCGACCGCGGTACGCTGCGGCCCATGGAGTTGACGACGGCCCAGTCGATGGAGCAAGAAGCCGAGCGCCTCGAGGGTGCTGTGTGGGGGCACCTCGCCGGGGACGCGCTCGGCGTGCCCTACGAGTTCCGGCCGCCCGGGGCGATCGGTGAGGTCGTCTTCGGCGCCAGCGGGACGCACGGCCGGCGGCCCGGAACGTGGAGCGACGACGGCGCGCTCATGCTCGCGCTCCTCGACTCGCTGGTCCCGCCGGCCAGCGACGCGGGTGCCCTTCTCTCCGACCCGGGCGGAACCCCCCGGCCGACAGCAGGAACGCCCTCCTTCGACCTCGCCGACCAGGCACGGCGGATCCGCGCCTGGCACGAGGACGGGGCCTACACGCCCGACGGTGACGGCGCCTTCGACGTCGGGAACGCGACGCTTGCCGCGATCCGGGCCCTCCGTGACGGCGTCCCGCCGGAACGGTCGGGCAGCACCCTGTCGCATGCGCTCGGCAGCGGCTCGCTCATGCGGATCCTCCCCGTGGCCCTCGCCGGCCGCCGCGAGAACGAGGAGATCCTCGCGGCCCGGGCGAGCGCGGCCTCGGCCGTCACGCACGGCGAGCCGCTGTCACGGATCGCGTGCGCGCTCTACGTGCTCGTCGCCGTGCGCCTGCTGCGCGATCCCGACGACGTCGATGGGGCCCTCACGGGCGCGCAGGCGGCGCTGCGCGCGATCGTGCGCGGAGCGGATCTCGAACCGGCCCTCGACCAGCTCGACTCGTGGGAGCGGCGAACGGGCGGCGGGCATGTCGCCGACGCGTTCTGGTCAGCGTGGGACGCGGTGGCCGGTGCCACGACCTACCGCGAGGCGATCGTTGCGGCCGTCCGATACGGCAACGACACGGACACGACCGCGGCCATCGCCGGCGGCCTCGCCGGCATCCGGTGGGGGATCGACGGCATCCCGGCCGAGTGGCTGGCCCGGATGCGCGGGCGGGAGGTCGCCGGCCCGCTCGTCGATCGGCTCCTCGCGACGGCGGGGTGGCGGACCTCGACGGCGAATCCCCTGCGCGTGGACTGGGTCGCGGCCGTCGATCTCGCGATGCCGGGAGCCCTCGGGATGACGCTCCTGCCGGGCAAGCGCGATCGCGGGATCGGCGGCGCGCACTGGCGCGACCCGGTGGCCGACGCCCGGCGGCTCCGCGACGTGCACGGATGCGACACGTTCCTCTTGCTCGTCGAGGACGTGGACCTGGGTCTCTGCCGGGCCTCCGCCACGGTGCCGGCGCTCGAGGCGGCCGGCATCGGGGTCATCCGCCACCCGGTGCCGGACGGGGGCGTGCCCGCGGATCCGGCCGCCTTCCGGGCCACGCTCGACAATGTCGCGGGGCGGCTCCGGGTGGGCGAGCGCGTGGTCGTCGCCTGTCGGGGCGGCCTCGGGCGGACCGGGACGGCCGTGGCCTGTCTCCTCGTGGACGGCGGCCTGGCGCCGGAACGGGCGATCGAGCGCGTCCGGGCGGCCCGCCGGGGGACCATCGAGACGCGCGTGCAGGAGGAGTTCGTGCGCGGATGGCGGAGCGGTCCGGGGCCGGTCGCCGACGGCACGTCCGCGGTTTCCGGGCCGGAGGCTTCGTCGTGAGCGGCGGCCGCGTTGTCGTCGTTGGGTCCGTCAACGTGGACCTCGTCGTCGCGGCGCCTCGCCTGCCCGGCCCCGGGGAGACCGTGACGGGGGGCGACGTGGCCCGCCACCACGGCGGCAAGGGCGGCAACCAGGCCGTGGCCGCGGCCCGGCTCGGGGCCAGCGTGGCGTTCGTCGGTGCCGTCGGCGCCGACGACCTCGGGGCAGCCGCACGGGCGGCCCTCGTCGATGAGGGTGTGGATGTCTCGCACCTCGAGACGGTGGAGCGCCCGACTGGGGTGGCCCTCATCGTCGTGGACGCGCGCGCCGAGAACCTGATCGCTGTCGCGCCCGGCGCCAACGGCGCGGTCACGGCCTGGGCGGTCGCGGCAGCGCTCGCCCGGTTGGGCCTCGGACCCGTCGACGTCATTCTCGCCTGCCGGGAAGTTCCGCCCGACGCTGTCCACGCGGCGCTGCTCGCTGCCCGGGCGGCGGGTGCGACCGGGATCCTCAACCCCGCGCCGGCCGACGGGCTCGATCCGGCGACGGTCGCCCTGGCCGACATCCTCACGCCGAACGAGTCGGAGCTCGCGGTGATCGCCGGGCCCGGCGCCCCGGAGGAGGCCGCCCGCGCGCTCCTCGCCGAACGGGGCCCGGAGGCTGGCGGCGCTCGGCGCCCGCGGGCCGTCGTGGTCACCCGCGGATCCGCTGGCGCGCTGCTCGTGCCCGAGGCCGGCCCGACGGTGCGCCTCGCCGCGGCCCGGGTCACGCCGGTGGACACGACCGGGGCGGGCGATACGTTCAACGGCGCGCTCGCGGCCGCGCTCGCTGCAGGCCGTGGCCTGGAGGATGCCGCGCGCAGCGCGGTCGTCGCGGCGGGCCTCTCGACCGCCGTGCCCGGCGCGCGCGGCGGGATGCCCACGGCCGCGCAGCTCGATGCGTGGCTGGCTGACGCGTAGGCGGCTCCTGGCGCGCAGGCGGATTCGGACCGGCCACGGAGCCGGCGGGACGAACGGCCCTTGCCGTCGGACCCGCGAGGGTGGAGACTCCGCCCGTCGGCGAAACGCGGCGCTAACCGCGCGGTGACGCGTACCGCGTAGACTGCCGGCAACGGCAGCGCCCGAGCGGGTGATGCGAACGAGGGACGGCATCGGGACATGACCGGGCGGCGGACTCCCGTACGGGTGGCGTTCATCGCGCTCGCCGTTGCGATGCTCGCCGCGCTCCTGCCGGCCGCCACGGCCGCGGCCGCGTCCCCCCGGATCGTGCTCATCGTCGGGCCCGTGGGGGGCCTAACCGAGACGTACCGCGACCTTGCCCGCGCGGGCGCGCGGGAGGCCCGCCGCTATACCGACGACGTCGTGGAGGTCTATTCGCCCGATGCCACCTGGCCACGGGTGCGGGCCGCGCTTCGGGGCGCGTCGGTCGTCGTCTACCTCGGTCACGGCAACGGGTTCCCGAGCCCATACGGCAACCGGCTCCGACCGGCCGTCCAGGACGGGTTCGGTCTCAACCCCGTGGCCGGCCGCGGTGACGGCACGCACCAGTACTTCGGCGAGGGCCTCATTTCCGACCAGGTCCGGCTTGCCCCGGGCGCCGTCGTCCTCCTCTTCCGGCTCTGTTACGCGTCCGGGCTCTCCGAGCCCGGGGTCCCGGAGGGGAGCGAATCGACCGCTCGCCAGCGGGTGGACAACTACGCCGCGGGGTTCCTCGCCGCGGGGGCGTCTGCGGTCATCGCGGATGCCTACGCGTCGCCGGCGACCTACATCCGTGCTCTCCTCGGATCGAGCGTCTCGGCGCGGACGGCCTGGACGCGCTCGGGCACCGCGAATGGCAACGTCCGTTCGTTTGCCAGCGAGCGGACGGCCGGCGCCGTCGCCCTCATGGACCCCGAGCGCGCCACGAGCGGCTTCGCCCGCTCGATCGTCCTTGCCGCCGGGGCCGCCGGGGCCGCCGGGGGGGTCGTCCCGAGTGTGCCCGGGCGGGGATCGACGGTGCCACCCGGCGGCTGGGAGGTCGTCGTCCCGCCGGTCGCGACAACCGCGCCAGAGGCCTTCACGCTCGGGGCTCGCCCGGGCGCGGCGGCCCTCGAAGGGAACCCGCTCGCCGGCTCCACCGTGCGGCTCCACCTGCCGGTCGCGGTCACGACCGACGCGCCCCTCCGGTCGGACTATCGCCTCGGCGTCCGGTGGGTCCCGCTCGATGACCCGACGACCCCCGTCGAACCTGTCGCCGGGGATCTCCCGGCCGACGTCGCCATCGAGTCGGCGGCCTCCCTCGTGGAGGTGACGCCGGCGACGACGACCGGCAACTTCGTCAGCGCCCCCGTGAGCCTGCCCGCCGCGTCAGGTCGCTACCGCCTCGAGATCACCGTCCATGACCGCGATGGCGTCGCCCTGCCGTACGCGGTCCAGGCGGCCATCCCGGGCCTCGTCGTCCATGTCGGGGGACCGGGCGCGGCGTGGCTCGACGCGCCGCCGGCCCTCTCGATCACGGCCGCCACTCAGGCCTCGGTGCAGGTCGTCGTGACCAACGGAGAGGCCGAGGCCTGGGGCTCCTGTCCGGGCGCGCCGGCTCCGTCCATCGTGCCCGGATCCCTGCTGCCCGTCGCGAGCCCGGTCCTCCCCGTCGCGCCGGCCGCGCTGGGCGAGCCCGCGGCCCTGGCCGCGCCGGGTGCATCGCCGACGGTGGCCTGCCCGACCGTTCGGCTCGTCGGTCGCTGGGTCCCCGTCGG
>JBBSAS010000019.1:0-13948 GCA_038252055.1 Candidatus Limnocylindrales bacterium | reverse complement strand
GTTCGACGCCCTCTCCGATCGCCTTCGCAGGACCCTCGGCGCCCTCACCGGCCGCGGTCGTGTCAGCGAGGCGGACGTGGACGCTGCCATGCGCGAGGTCCGCCTGGCCCTCCTCGAGGCGGACGTGAACTTCAAGGTCGTGAAGGAGTTCACGGCCCGGGTCCGCGAGCGGGCGGTCGGCGCTGAGGTCCTCGAATCGCTCAACGCCGGCCAGCAGGTCGTCAAGATCGTCAACGAGGAGCTCACGGCCCTGCTCTCGGCGGGCGACCGCACGTTCCATCTCTCGGGGAGCCCGGCCGTGGTGGCCCTCGTCGGCCTGCAGGGTTCGGGCAAGACCACCTCGGCGGCGAAGCTGGCTCGCCACGTCGTGCGCCTCGGCCGGCGTCCGATCCTCGTCGCCGCCGACCCATACCGCCCGGCCGCGGTGGAGCAGCTGCGGACCCTCGGGAAGGCGCTCGACATCCCGGTCTTCAGCGCTCCACCGGGCACGGCCGTTCCGGAGATCGCGCGCCTCGGAATCGAGGCGGCCCGCCGCGAGGTTCGCGACACGGTCATCCTCGACACGGCCGGCCGCCTGACGGTCGATGCGGCGCTCATGGCCGAGGTGACGGACCTCGCAGCGACTGTCCACCCGGTGGAGACCCTCCTCGTCGTCGACGCGATGGCCGGCCAGGAGGCGGTCGGAGTGGCCCAGGCCTTCGCGGCGGCGGCCCCGTTGACGGGCCTGATCCTGACGAAGATCGACGGGGACGCGCGGGGCGGGGCCGCGCTCTCGATCAGCGCCGTCACCGGGCTGCCGGTGAAGTTCCTCGGGACCGGCGAGAAGACGGACGCGCTCGAGCCATTCCATCCCGATCGCCTGGCGGGACGCATCCTCGGGATGGGCGACGTCCTGACCCTCGTCGAACGGGCCCAGGACGCCTTCGACCAGAAGCAGGCCGAACAGGCAGCGGCGCGCCTGCAGAGTGGGAGCTTCGACCTCGAGGACATGCTCGAGCAGCTCCAACAGGTGCAGAAGATGGGGCCGCTCGGCCAGGTGATCGAGATGATCCCGGGGCTTGGCGGGATGGCCAAGGAGGCGCAGGCTTCGGTGGACCGCGGTGACCTGCGGCGGACGGAGGCGATCATCCGCTCGATGACGCCGCGCGAGCGAAAGGACCCCGAGGTCCTCAACGCGAGCCGCCGCCGTCGGATCGCCTCCGGCTCGGGAACGACGATCGCCGAGGTGAACCGCCTGGTGAAGCAGTTCGGTGAGATGCAGAAGCTCATGAAGCAGCTCCGCGGGGGTCGTCGGATCCCCGGGATGTTCGGCCGCTGAGGCCGGGGGAGAGAGATCGAGATGGCCGAGATCGAACCGGGCCGACCCACGGGGGCCTCCATCGACACGCAGCCGGTCCTGGCTGGCGCCGGCGGAGGTGCGGCAGGCGTCGCGCCTCCTTCGTCGCGGGCGGGCGTTGCCCGCTGGGGCGTCGCCCTCCTGGCCCTCGCGCTGATGGTCGGCGTCGTCGCGGCCGCCGCGGTCTTCCTTGCGGCCGGCGGCGGTGCGTCGTCGGTCGAGAGCTGGATCCCGAAGGGAACCGTCGCGTACCTGGAAGTCCGGGGCGACCTGCCGGGCGACCAGCGGGCGAACGCCGCGAACCTCCTCGCGAAGTTCCCGGGCTTCGCCGACCAGTCCACGATCGATTCGAAGGTGGACGAGGCGCTCGGGCGGCTTCTCGAGCCCGAGGGGATCAGCTGGACCACCGACGTCAAGCCGTGGCTCGGCGGCGAGGTCGGCGTCGCGGTGACGTCCGCCGCGCTCGACGCGGCCGGCTCGATGGCCGGGGTCGTGGCGCAGGACGCGGCCGGGACGGCGACACCCGGCCTTGGGGCGACCTTCGATGACGGGGCGGTCCTCCTCGTCGCGGTGAAGGACGGCTCCGCGGCCACGGCGTGGATCGCGAAGCAGATCGGCGGGACGCCGAGCACCGAGACGTACGCCGGCGGCGACCTCTCGATCATCGCCGGGCCGGGCAACAGCTCGATGGCCTACGCGGTGCGGGACGGCATCCTCGTCGCCGGGCCGGAGAAGACCGTCAAGGCGGCGCTCGACACGGCCGGTGCGAGCTCCGTGGCGAGCAGCGACGCCTTCAAGGCCGCGAAGTCGTCCGCCCCGGACGCGTATCTCGGGTTCGGCTTCATGGACCTCGAGGCCGTGATGGACGCAGCGCTCGCCGCCGGCGGCGGAACGGCCGACCTCCCGAAGGCATGCCTCGATGCCGCGCTCGCAGCCGTCCCCGGCTGGGCGTCGGGGTCCGCCCGCGCGGAAGCTGATGCCCTCGTCTTCACCTCGACCTACCCGAGCGTCGGGGAGGCGTCGGCGACGAAGGCCGGTCCGAACGCGGCCGCTTCGCATCTGCCGGCCTCGACGATCGCCGTCGTCGGGGTCCGCGATCTCGGTCCCTCGATCGTTGGCGGCCTCGAGGCCCTGAAGAAGTCGCTCGCCTGCGATCCTTCGACGGCCGCCGTCGTGGACCAGGTCGAGCAGGCACTCGCTGCGGCGGGCGGCGCCGACGCCCTCGTCGGGTGGGCCGGCGACGCGGCCGTGGCCGTCACGGCTGACGGCGCCGAGATCGGCGGCGGCCTTGCCGCGATCGCGAAGGACGAGACCGCGGCGAAGAAGGCGTTCGACCAGGTCCAGGCGCTCGTCGTGCTCGGTGGCGCCGGAAGCGGCCTCGCCACGCGCCAGGAGGCGTACGGCTCCGGCACGCTCCTCCTCGTCACGCTCCCGTCCTCGGTGACCGGCATGGACGTCCCCGAGATCGCGGTGACCCTGCAGGACGGTGTCTTCGCGATCGGCACCACGGGGTTCGTGAAAGCCGTCGTGGATACCGCGGCCGACGCCTCGCTTGCCACATCCCCGGTCTACGAGCGGGCGATCGACGCGGCCGGCGGTCCGGGCGTGAGCGACGTCTTCGTCGACATTGCCGGCCTCCGTGCCGTCGTCGAGAAGATGCTCCCGGCCAGCGAGAAGGCAACCTACGACACCGAGGTCAAGCCGTTCCTCGCGCCGCTCGAGGCCTTTGCCGCCGTGGCCGAGGCGCCGGGATCGACGACCACCTCGCGCTCGGTGATCACCTTCACGAAGTAGACGACCCGTCAGCAGACGACCCCGAAACCGGGTCCCGGACCCCAGGAGGCTGGCGCCCAGTCCAGCCCCACGCAGGAGGAACCAGCACCAGATGGCAGCTCGCATTCGCCTCACGCGCGTCGGCGCGACGAAGCAGCCCGCGTACCGCGTCGTCGTCGCCGACAGCCGAACGTCGCGCGACGGCCGCGCGATCGAGATCCTCGGTCACTACAACCCGCGGACCGAGCCCGTCGAGTTCAGCGTCGACGTCGAGAAGACGAAGGCCTGGCTCGCGAAGGGCGCACTCCCGTCGGAGACCGTGGAGCGGCTCCTCCGCTCGGCCGGCGTCCTGCCGGCCGCGAAGTAGGAGACGACGATGGCCGCGCCCCAGCTCGTCGAGTTTGTTGCCAAGTCCCTCGTCGATCATCCGGAGCAGGTCGAGGTCACGGTCAGCCACGAGGCTGACGGGACCGTCATCGAGCTCCGGGTCGCGGAGGACGACATGGGCAAGGTGATCGGTCGGAACGGCAGCGTCGCGAAGGCGCTCCGGACCCTCCTCAAGGTCGTCTCTGCACGCGACGGCGAGCAGTTCCAGCTGGAGATCGTCTGATCGACCGCGACGACGCCGCGGCCGACCGGCTCGTCGTCGGTCGCGTCCGCGGCCTCCACGGCGTGGGGGGTGCGATGCGGATCGAGGTCCTCACGGACCGACCCGAGGAGCACTTCGTCGCCGGCTTGCGGCTCTACCCGGAGGGATCGTCGGCCGCGCTCACGATCGAGGAGGCCCGCCCGGCGAACCCGGGGTGGGTTCTCTCGTTCGCCGAGGTCCGCTCCCGCGAGGCAGCCGACCCGTACCGGCTCGCCTACCTGGAGGTCGAGGCCGACGCCGCGAACGTGCTGCCGGCCGACGCCTTCTTCTGGCACGAGATGATCGGGGTGACGGTTCGGGATCCCGGGGGCGCCGACCTCGGCACCGTCCGCGCGGTCTATCGGGCCGGGGCCGCGGACGTCCTCGAGGTGACCGGCGGTGCGCGCGGCGACTTCGACCTGCCGCTTGCGCGTCCGTTCGTCCGGGTCCTTGCGCCGCGCGACGGGGTGATCGTCGTCGACCCCGATGCGCTCGACCTGCCCGTAACGGTGCCCCCGCCACCACCGCCGCGCCCGCCCCGCCCCCGTCGTGCGACTCGCCGGCGCCCGGCGGTCCCGGCGCCCGGGCCGCGCGAAGCCGCACCGCCGGCGGAGCCGGGTGACGTGGTGTCGGGCAGATCGGCCGACCCGCCGCTGGACCCGCCGCCGGGACCGAACCCGGGGCCCCGGACCGGACCGGGCCCCGACCCTCCCGAACGGTGACCCTCGAGATCGAGGTCGTCACCCTCTTCCCGGAGATGATCGCCGGGCCCCTCGCCGCGAGCATCCCCGGGCGCATCCAGGCCCAGGGTCTCGCCACGGTCCGCATCCACGACCTGCGCACGTGGGGGATCGGGCGACATCGAAGCGTGGACGATGCCCCGTACGGCGGGGGCGCGGGGATGGTCCTCCGTCCCGAGCCGGTGGCGGGTGCGCTGGCCGCGCTCCGCCGGCCCGACTCGATCGTCATCCTCCTCGACGCGGCCGGGGAGACGTTCCGCCAGGAGCGCGCCGAGGACCTCGCCCGGCGGGCGCACCTCGTTCTGCTCTGCCCCCGCTACGAGGGCGTGGACGAGCGGATCCGGGACCTCGTCGACCTGGAGCTCTCGATCGGCGACTACGTGCTCACCGGCGGCGAGCTGCCGGCCCTCGTGGTGGTGGACGCGGTCCTCCGTCTCCTGCCCGGAGCGATCGAGCCTGCCTCGCTCGACGAGGAGTCGTTCGCAGGCGGGCTCCTCGAGTATCCGCAGTACACGAGGCCGGCGGTCTTCGAGGGTCGAGGCGTGCCCGAGGTCCTCACGTCGGGTGACCACGCGGCGGTCGGCCGATGGCGCCTCCGCGCCTCGATCGAACGAACGCTCGAACGCCGGCCGGACCTCGTCGCCGCGCGTCGCTGGAACGACGAGGAGGCGGACCTGCTCGCGGTGGTTCGCGCGGAGCGTCCTCGACCCCCGGACCCACGGGGCGACGACGCCCCCGGCTGAGCGCCCCGGCCGGCGTTCGACCGGTCGTTCGCCGCGAGGCCCGTGCTATACTCCGCCGTCGCGGCTGCCCACCGGTCCCGGTGCGGCGCTGCGAGGCAAGGCGCACCACGCGGCACGCGGGACCACCCGGCCGCTCCCATGAGAACGCAGGGGAATCCCGTGAACGTGCTCGACGAGATCGTGAAGGACCAGCTTCGCACCGACATCCCGACGCTCGCGCCGGGCGACACCGTGAAGGTCGCCGCGAAGGTCGTCGAGGGGAGCCGGGAGCGAATCCAGATCTTCGAGGGAACCGTCCTCCGGCTGACCGGCGGGGGGATCACCCGCTCCGTGACCGTCCGCCGGATCGCGTCCGGCGTCGGCGTCGAGCGGACCTTCAAGGTCAACAGCCCGCGGATCGACCGCATCGAGGTGGTCCGCCACGGCGTGGCCCGTCGCGCCAAGCTCTACTTCCTCCGCAAGCGCGTGGGCAAGGCCGCGACGCTCCGCGAGCGCCGCACGAGCTGACGCGGCGCCGGAGCCAGGTGCTCCGGCCTCACCGGATCTACGACCAGGCGGCCCCATCTGCGACCCCGGCGGCCCCGTCGAGCGGCGGGGCCGCGTCGATTCTCGCTACCCTTGCCGGATGGCGCCCCTCGTACCGACCCTTGACCGCGAGCGAGCCCTCTGGCGCTCCGGTCTCACCCGGATCGCGGGGGTGGACGAGGTCGGCGTGGCCCCATCGTGCGGGCCGGTCGTGGCGGCGGCCGTCATCCTCCGGCCCGGGAGCCACCGGATCCACGGCGTCCGCGATTCCAAGACGCTCTCGGCCGCGCAGCGTGACACACTGGCTCCCCAGATCCGGCGCCGTGCGCTCGCCGTCGGCATCGGGGCAGCGTCGGTGGCGGAGATCGACCGTCTCAACATCTACCACGCCACGCACCTCGCGATGCGCCGCGCGATCGCCCGCCTCGGCGGTCACGACCATGTCCTGGTGGACGGGCTGCGGATCGCCGGGTTCGAGGCCGACGTGGGCGGGTACGAGGCGATCGTCGGCGGTGACGGCCTCGTCTATTCGATCGCCTGCGCCTCGATCGTCGCGAAGGTCGTGCGGGACGATCTCATGGCCCGCCTCGCGGCCCGCCATCCGGGCTACGGGTGGGAGCGGAACGCCGGGTACGCGACGGCGGAGCATCGGGCGGCGATGGCGGCGCTCGGGGTGACGGCCTTCCACCGGCGGTCGTTCATCACGACCCGGCGTGTGATCGACGGGGGCGAACAGCTCGGGTTCGACCTGGCCGCCGCGGACCCGAAACGGGGCAAGTAAGGTCGCCCGGATACTGTTGCCGCCATGGGTGCCGTGCCTACGCCGACTCTCGCGGGACGAACGGCCGCCCAGCGCGCCGGTGACGGGGCCGAGGCGCTGGTCGCGACGCTCCTCGTCCGCGCCGGCTGGCAGGTCCTCGGGCGGCGGGTCCGGGTCGGCCGGGCGGAGCTGGATCTCGTCGCGATCGACCCGGGCCCGCCGGCGTCGCTCGTCGTCGTGGAGGTCCGGTACCGCGGATCGCGCGACTTCGGGCTCCCCGAGGAGACGATCGATCGCCGCAAGATCGGGCGCCTGCGGCGTGCCGGCGGTGCGGTCGCGGCCCTCGGACGGCTCCCTGGCGGAACCGCCATCCCGGTGCTGCCGATCCGCATCGACGTCGTCGCGGTCGAGCCCGGGCCGGGTTCGCGGGCGCGGGTGCGCCATCACCGGGCGGTCGCTTGAGATGCCGGGCAGCGCAGCGCGGTGGCTCGCACTCCCGCCTCGAGCCGTCGCAGCGGCCGCATCTCGGAGCTGCCCATGGAGTGGAGCCCACAGGACCCTGTGGTAGACTCCGCGCGGCCGGCGGGCCATGATCGCCGGTCTCCGTCGCCGCGTTCGCGACGACGAATTCACACGCGGTGCCGCCACCGAACCCGGGCGGTGCCGGGAGCCGGGCATCGCGCCCGTCGCTCCCGGTCCGGGTCGGGGCCCGCGGAGGATCGAACCGGACAGGAGGACCACGCGTGCCCACCGTCTCCATGCGGCAGCTGCTCGAAGCGGGCGTCCATTTCGGGCACCAGACGCGCCGCTGGAATCCCAAGATGCGCCCCTTCATCTTCGCGGAGCGCAACGGGATCCACATCATCGACCTCGCCCAGACGGTCCAGCGCCTGGACGTCGCCCTGGTGGCCGTCCGCGAGACGACGGCCCGCGGCGAGGCCGTGCTGTTCGTCGGGACGAAGAAACAGGCCCAGGAGCCGATCGCCGAGGAGGCGGATCGCGCCGGCCAGCCGTACGTCAACGAGCGGTGGCTCGGCGGCATGATGACGAACTTCGTCACGATCAAGAAGCGGCTCGGACTCCTCGAGCAGCTCGAGGCCCGTCTCGCGAACGGCGACTTCGAGCGCATGCCGAAGAAGGAAGCAGCCCGCCACATGGAGCAGCTCCGGAAGCTCCGCCTGACCCTCGGCGGGATCCGGAAGATGCGACGCCTGCCGGGTGCGGTCTTCATCATCGACCCGGCCCGTGAGCGGATTGCCGTCACGGAGTGCCGCAAGCTCGAGATCCCGATCGTCGGGACCGGGGACACGAACGTCGATCCCGATGAGATCGACTACATCATCCCCGGCAACGACGACGCGATCCGGGCGATCCGGCTCCTCTGCCAGGTGGTCGCCGACGCCGCGCTCGAGGGAACCCGCGAGCGGGCTGCGCGATCCGATCGAGAGCCGGAGCCCGAAGCCGACGCCCCGACTGCGTTCGAGGCCGAGGAGATCGCGACGGCCGACGACCTCGTCGCCCAGCTCGCCGCTGCCGGCGGCGCCCTCACCTTCGAGCCCGAACCCGAGGAAGCTCTTCTTCCCGATGTCCCGCCCGCCGAGGTGGAGGCACCCTGACCCCGACCGGAGACGGCGCCCCCGGCGCTGCACCCACCACGGCCCGACGAGGGCGACCACAGGAGACGCATCCACCCATGGCGAACTTCTCCGCCGGAACCGTCAAGGAGCTCCGCGAGCGCACCGGGGCCGGCATGATGGACTGCAAGCGCGCACTCGAGGAGACCGAAGGGGACGTCGAGAAGGCGGTCGTCCTCCTGCGGGAGCGCGGCCTCGCCGCCGCGGCCAAGCGGGCGGGGCGCGACGCGCGCGAGGGCCTCGTGGCCAGCTACATCCACCCCGGCGGCCGGGTCGGCGTGCTGATCGAGGTCAACTGCGAGACGGACTTCGTCGCCCGCACCGAGCAGTTCGGAAAGCTCGTCCGCGACCTCGCGATGCAGGTGGCCGGCCTCGCGCCGATCTACGTCGACGTGGACCGGATCCCCGCCGCGGAGCTCGAGGCGAAGACCGCTGGCCTCCTGGCCGACGAGGCGACGCAGAAGAAGCCGGAGCATATCCGGCCCCAGATCGTCGAAGGGCAGCTGCGGAAGTGGTACGCGGAGGTCTGCCTCCTCGAGCAGCCGTTCCGGGACACCGACCAGACGGTCCGCGATCTCGTTACGGGCGCGATCGCCACGATCGGCGAGAACATCCGCGTCCGCCGATTCACCCGTTACGCGCTCGGCGAGGAGCTGTGAGCGAGCCCGGCGCGCCGGCCCTCCGCCACGGGCGGATCCTCCTGAAGATCTCCGGGGAAGCGCTCCTCGGAGATCGGGCCTACGGCGTGGATCCGGCGTTCTGCTCGTTCATCGCGACCCAGGTCGGGGCCGCCCGTGCGGCTGGCGTGCAGGTCGGCCTGGTCGTCGGCGGGGGGAACATCTTCCGGGGCCTCGCGGCGGCCGCCCGGGGGATGGACCGCGCGACGGGGGACTACATGGGGATGCTCGCGACGGTGATGAACGGGCTGGCCCTCCAGGATGCGCTGGAGCGAATCGACGTGCCGACCCGGGTGATGACGGCGATCGCGATGAACGAGATCGCCGAGCCGTACATCCGGCGGCGGGCGATCCGGCACCTCGAGAAGGGCCGGGTGACGATCTTCGTGGCCGGGACCGGCAATCCCTACTTCACGACCGACACGGCGGCCGCCCTTCGGGCCGTCGAGATCGGGGCCTCGGTCCTGCTCAAGGCCACGAAGGTGGACGGCGTCTACGACGCCGACCCGCTCACCCACCCGGGGGCGACGCGCTACGAGACGCTCACGTACGCCGACGTCCTTGCCGATCGCCTCGGCGTCCTCGACGCGACGGCGGTTTCCCTGTGCATGGAGAATGATCTTCCGATCATCGTCTTCGACCTGAACGCGCCGGACAACATCCGCCGGGCGGCCCTGGGCGAGCAGGTCGGGACCCGCATCTCCGGAGGTGCCCGCGCATGAGCAGCCAGGTCATTGCGACCGTCGAACCGAAGATGGCCCGGGCCGTGGAGGCGATGGAGCGGGACTTCCAGGGCCTCCGCACGGGGCGCGCCTCGACGGCGCTCGTCGAGCGGATCCATGTCGAGTACTACGGGACGCCGACGGCCCTGAACCAGCTGGCCGGCATCAGCGTCCCCGAGCAGCACCAGATCGTGATCCAGCCCTGGGACCGGAGCGTCCTCGGGGCGATCGAGAAGGCGATCCTCAAGAGCGACATCGGCCTCACCCCGAACGTGGACGGGACCGTCGTCCGCCTCAACATCCCGCCTCTCACCGAGGAGCGCCGGCGCGATCTCGTGAAGGTCGTCCACCGCCGCATGGAAGAGGCGAAGGTCGAGATCCGGAACCTCCGGCGAGAGGCCGCCGACGCGATCAAGCACGAGGAACGCGACGGGGAGATCGGCACCGACGAGGCACACCGGGAGCTGGAAGCGCTCCAGAAGGTCACCGATCGGCACGTGGCCGACGTGGACGCACTCGGTGGCGCGAAGGAGCACGAGGTGCTGGAGGTCTAGTGGCGGCCGCTCCTCTCGCGCGGCCGACCGACGCGCCCCCGGCGGCCCACACTCCTCCGGCAGTCGGCGGGGCGGCCCCCGCGCTGCCCGTCGTGACATCCTCCGACCCGGGGGTGACGCGCCCCCGTCACGTGGCGATCATCATGGACGGCAATCGCCGCTGGGCGCGCGCCCGCGGGCTGACCGACGCGGACGGGCACGCCGCGGGAGTCGAGAAGCTCCGCTGGCTCGTGGAGCAGACGCTGCGACGGGGCGTCCGTCACCTCTCGGTCTACGCCTTCAGCCGCGAGAACTGGGCACGCTCGGACGAGGAGGTGGTCGCGCTCTTCCGTCTGCTCGAGGAGGCGATCCGGGCGCAGACGGCCGAGCTCGTCCGCCGGGGCGTCCGGGTCCGGGTTCTCGGACGCCTCGACGAGCTTCCGGAGGACCTGCGCGCCTCGATTCGCGAGGCCCTCGCCGCCACCGACGGGGGCGCGCAGCTCGATCTCGCCGTGGCCTTCAACTATGCCGGGCGGACCGAGCTCGTGGACGCGGTCCGGGCCATCCTTGCCGACGGCCTCGCGCCCGACCGGGTCGACGAAGCGGCGATCGCCCAGCGCCTCTACACCGCCGGCATGCCGGATCCGGACCTCGTGATCCGGACCGGGGGCGAGCAGCGGCTCTCGAACTTCCTGATCTGGCAGAGCGCTTACGCCGAGTTCTGGTCGTGCGACGTCCTCTGGCCGGACTTCGACGACGCCGCGTACGACGCGGCCCTCGGAGCGTACGCTCTCCGGTCCCGCCGCTTCGGGACGTAAGGGGGCGCGATGCGCGAACGAGCGAGCAGCGCCGTGGCGATCGTCATCATCGTCTCGGGCGCGATCGCCCTGGGGGGGATCGGGATCGGCGTCCTCGTCCTCGCCCTCGCCGCGCTCGCATCCCGGGAGGCCGAGCGGCTCCTCCCGGCGACGGGCCGGCCGGTCATCCGCAACGGTGTCGTCGGCGGCGCGCTCGCGCTCGTGGCGGCCGCGGCGCTCCCGGCGATCCTGGGCAGCAAGCTCCTCGGTGAGCAGCCGGCGGCTCTCGACGTGGCGGCCCGACTTGCCTCGGTCGACGGCGTCGCACTCGTCGGCGTCGTCGTCGCCGCCCTCGCGATGATCGCCTTTGCCCGGCGCGACCCCGGGGAGGGGTTCGCCGCCTGGTCGTCGACGGCCTTCGCCGCGCTCTACATCGGCCTCCTCGGATCGGTCGCCGTGCTGACGACGCTGTGGACGGACCCGACGCACTTCGATCGGGTCTTCTGGCCCGAGCGACGCTGGGTCCTGGTCCTGCTGGCGGGCGTCTGGAGCTTCGACACGGGGGCGTATCTCGTCGGACGGAGCATCGGGCGGCGCCCGTTCCTGCCCTGGATCTCGCCGAAGAAGACGCTCGAAGGTGTCCTCGGCGGGCTCGTCGCGGCCGCCCTCGGGGTGGCGGTCGTCCTCGCGATCAGCGGGACCTCACCGCTCGAGGCGCTCGTTCTCGGCCCCCTTCTTGGGACCGTCGCCCAGTCCGGTGATCTCGCCGAGTCGCTCCTCAAGCGGGCCGCCGGGGCCAAGGACTCCGGCTCGCTCATCCCCGGGCACGGGGGGATCCTCGACCGGGTGGACTCGATCCTCTTCGCGGCGCCGGTTCTCGCGGCCTGGGTCGCGTTCGTCCATGGCTGAGCAGTCCGCGGCCGTCCCGGTCCGGGTGGCGCTCCTGGGGTCGGGCGGGTCCGTCGGAGCCCAGGCCGTCGAGGTCCTCGCAGGGCTCGCGCCGGACTGGCGCGTCGTCGCCCTCGCGACAGGGAGTCAGGCGGCCGTGCTCGCGGAGCAGGCCCGGCTGCTGCGCCCGATGGTGGTGGCGATCGCCACGGACGAAACCCTCGACCTCCCGCCCGGCTGCGCCCAGGCCCGCGGCAGCGATGCCCTCGAGCGGCTGGCGACGCGCGATGACGTCGACCTGGTGATCGTCGCCACCGGGGGTATGGTGAGCCTGCGTCCCGTGCTCGCGGCACTCCGGGCGGGCAAGGTGGTCGCCACGGCGAACAAGGAGACGCTCGTCGCCGGGGGGCACCTCGTGATGGCCGAGGCGCGGGCACGGGCGGGAGAGCGCGCCGCGCTCGACCCGGGAGGCCGGCGGGCCTCGCCGCTCGACTGGATCCGGCCGATCGACTCGGAGCACTCGGCGATCTGGCAGTGCCTCGCGGGCGAGGCGCCGGACGACGTCGACCGGCTGCTCCTCACCGCGTCGGGCGGTCCGTTCCTCGACACCCCGCTCGACGAGTTCGGCCAGGTCACCCCGGCCCGGGCGCTGCGCCACCCGACGTGGACGATGGGGGCGAAGATCACGATCGACTCGGCGACGCTCGCCAACAAGGGGCTCGAGATCATCGAAGCCCACTGGCTCTACGCGATGCCGTATGAGCGGATCGACGTCGTCGTCCACCCCCAATCGGTCGTCCACTCGGCCGTGGTCTTCCGGGATGGCTCTCTCAAGGCCCAGCTGGGGACCCCCGACATGAGACTGCCGATCCAGTACGCGATCACGCACCCGCGCCGACGGTCCTCGCCGGCATCCGCCCCGGACCTCGTGGCGGCCGGGCGGCTCGACTTCCGGTCCCCCGATCTGGCGCGCTTCCCCGCCCTGCGGATCGCCCGCGAGGCCGGGGCGATCGGGTCCCGCGCGACGGCGACGCTCATCGCCGCCGACGAGGTGGCGGTCGGCCGTTTCCTCGACGGTTCGCTCGACTTCCCGGGGATCCCGCGCCTTCTCGAGCAAGCCGTGGCACGCTATGGGTCCGGCCCGGGCCAGCAGCCGACCGTCGAGGAGCTCGTTGCTCTCGACCGGGAGGTCCGGGGCGCATATGCGGCGCCGCGGACCGCGCGAGGCACATCGCCGAGATCGGCCGGGTAGGGGAGATCATGGCCATCGTCCAGGGCGCGATCACGATCGCCCTCTTCATCGTCATCCTCGGTGGGCTCGTCCTCATCCACGAGCTCGGCCACTTCGCGATGGCGCGCTTCTTCCGGATGCGCGTCCTCGAGTTCGGGATCGGGTTCCCGCCGCGGGCCCGCGTCCTCGCCGACCGGGGCGAGACGACCTACACCCTGAACTGGCTTCCGATCGGCGGCTTCGTCCGTCTCGATGGTGAGGACGGCGACTCGGACGACCCGCGCTCGTTCGCGGTCCAGCGACTCTGGAAGAAGCTGGTGGTCCTCCTCGCGGGCGTCGTCATGAACCTCCTCGTCGCCTTCGTGATCTTCTTTCTCATCGCCTGGCTCGCCGCGCCGCAGGGTGGGCTCGCGTTCGAGGAGGTCCAGGCCGGGTCGCCAGCCGAAGGAGCGGGCCTCAAGGCCGGGGAGACGATCCTGGCGGTCAATGGCGGGACGTTCGCCCTGTTCCCGAGCCCGGATTCAGTGAGCACGGCAATCGCCGCGTTGGGCGACCGGGCCGGCGAAACGGTGACCCTCACCGTGCGCGGCACCGACGATGTCGTGCGCGAGGTCCCGGTCACCCTCCGGTCACCCGAAGCCGCGGCGGATGCGGGCGCCCTCGGGGTCCGGGGCGTGCGGTTCCCCTTCTCGGGCGTCTACGAGGGCCACGGCTTCGGCGAGGCGCTCGGCGTCGCGGCGAACTGGACCGGCTCCGCCTTCACGCTCATCCTGAACGGCCTCGCCGACCTCGTGGGATCGATCGCCTCGAACCCCGGGCAGGCCCCGCCGGTCTCCGGCCCGGTCGGGATCGCCGCCCAGGTCGGCGACGTCTTCTGGCAGCTCGGGCCGATCTTCACCCTCTACCTCGCCGGCCTCCTGTCGGCGAACCTCGCCCTCGTGAACGTCCTGCCCTTCCCGCC
>JBBSAS010000018.1:0-14183 GCA_038252055.1 Candidatus Limnocylindrales bacterium | reverse complement strand
GGGCTCGCCGGGCGCCTTCCGGCCGCCGCCATACTGTGGGCATGGAGCTGGCCTCGGGGTCCCCGCTGAGCGCCGAGCTGGGGTTCATCCTGAATCTCGGCGGGGCGCTGGTGGCCGCGCTCATCGGGGGAGCCATCGCGGCCCGCCTCCGGCAGCCGACCGTCGTTGGCTACCTCGTCGCCGGGATCGTCATCGGCCCCTTCACGCCCGGCCTCGTCGGCGACCAGGAGCTCATCACGACGCTGGCAAACGTCGGCGTCGTCCTTCTCCTCTTCGCCCTCGGCATCCAGTTCTCGCTCCGGGAGTTGGCGGCGGTTCGACGGATCGCCCTCGGGGCAAGCCTGATCCAGATCGTCGCCACCGCGGCGGTCGGCGCCCTTGCCGCGACCGTCATTGGGCTCGATCTCCGGAGCGCGTTCGTCGTCGGGACCGCCCTCGCGATCTCGTCCACCCTCGTCGTCGTGAAGCTCCTGGTCGAGCGGGGCGAGCTCGACTCCGCGCACGGTCGCGCGCTCGTCGGTTGGATGATCGCCCAGGACCTCGCGACGATCGTCGTCGCGGCCACGCTTCCCGCGCTGGCGGGTGCGGATCCCGTGGGTCCGTTGCTCTTCGCCGCCGCCCGGGTGGCGGTCTTCCTTGCCCTCGCCGTGCTGTTCGGCACCCGGCTCCTCCCGGTCGCCTTCCGGCTCGTCGCCCGCCTCGGCTCCTCGGAGCTCTTCCTGCTCGCGGTGATCGGGACGGCACTCCTCGCCGCGGTCACGTCGAGCGCCGTCTTCGGCCTCGGCCTCGCGCTCGGGGCCTTCGTGGCCGGGCTCCTCATCTCCGAGTCGGAGCTCTCGTACCAGGCGATCGCGGAGATCATCCCGTTCCGCGACCTGTTCGCGGTCCTCTTCTTCGTCTCGGTCGGGATGCTCGTGGACCCCGCAAGCGTCGCGAGCCAGCCCGGCGCGGCGGCCCTTCTCGTGGTCGTGGCCGTCGTCGTGAAGAGCGCCGTCTCCGCGGGCCTCGCCCGCCTCTTCGGCCTGTCGGTGCGCTCCGCCCTCCTCACCGGCGCGATGCTCGCCCAGGTGGGCGAGTTCAGCTTCATCATCGCCGAGGTGGCGCTGGGCCAGGGGATCCTCCCGAAATCCGCGTACGACCTCCTCCTCGGGACGGCGGTGATCTCGATCATCCTCACCCCGTTCATCGTCCGGGGGGCCGACCGTCTGGTCGTGGCCCTCGGGGCACGGGCGTCACGGCGCGTCGGGCCGGGCGCGGTCCAGAGCGGGTCGGGCGCGACGCCGGCCGGGGCGGGCGCGGCGATCGCGGCCGGGGACGCCGGGCCGCGGTCGGGCGGCGGCCACGGCGGCCGGCCGGCGTACGCGTCGGACGGGCGACCCCACGTGGTGGTCCTCGGTGCGGGGCGGGCGGGGCTCCTCGTCACGGGAGCCGTCCGACGCCGCGGCTTCGGGTGCGTCGTGGTGGACCGCGACCGCAACCGGCTCGACGACGCGGCGGCGCTCGGCGCCCAGGTCGTCTACGGCGACGCCGCCAACCCGGCGATCCTCGAGCGCGTCGGGCTCGGCGAGGCGCGCCTCCTCGTCGTGGCGGTCGCCGACCCGCTCGTGGCCCGTCTTGCCGCCGAGCGGGCGCTGCGACTCAACCCGGCCCTCGAGGTCGCGGCGCGGGCCCGCGGCGCGGGGGCCCGCACGATCTTCCGGGCGGCCGGCGTCCGCCGCTTCGCTGACCCGGAGGTGGAAGCCGGCGTGGAGCTGGCCCGCCACACGCTCCAGCGGATGGGCGTCTCGGGTCCCGAGCTGGCAGCGATCGCGTCGGGCCTCCGGCGCTCGCAGTACGGCGTGGAGGCCGGGCTGCGGGGCGGGCCCTCGGGCGACGCGCCCGACTGACCGGCGCTGCCTCGGTCGTGGGCGCGCCGCGCCACGGGCCCCCGGGCGACGCGGCCGACTGACCGTCAGGCCTCCTCGGCAACGAGATCGGGGCGCACCCGGCGGACCCAGTCGCGGAGCGCCCAGTCGGTGGTCCGGAAGGCGATCTGCGGCCAGGGGATCGACTCCGGGGCGAACGGGCGGACCTCGAGCGCCTCGTCGGTCAGCGTCGGCGCGCCGCCGGTGATCGAAGCCTCGAAGGCGATGACGACGATCGCCGCCTCCGGCCGGGTGTAGAGGCCCACGATCGACCGCGGCTCCACGAGCAGGCCCGTCTCCTCGAGCGTCTCGCGCACCGCACCCTCCTCGACCGTCTCGTCGATCTCCATGAAGCCGCCCGGCTGGGCCCACAGCCCGCGACCCGGCTCGATGCCCCGCCGCAGGAGCATCACCTCCCCGGCGTCCGTCACCGGGAGCGTCGTCACGACGAGGCGCGGGTTGACGTACGCGATGTAGCCGCAGACCTCGCAGGTGAGCCGCTCGCGGTCTTCGTGAGGCGGCGTCCCAAGCCGCAGCGGCGCCCCGCAGCGGGAGCAATGCCGGAGCGACGCGGCGAGCCAGGCAGGCACGCCGCGGCCGGCGGCGGGATCGAAGGTCGCGGGATCGAAGGTCGCGGGATCGGCGGTCGCGTCGGGGCGGGCGCGCAGGTCGGAGAGCCCGTGCGACATCGGACGGCGCTCGCCGTGGCTCATCGGGGGCTGCCGCGGCGACAGCGCGGACGTCGATCGTGGATCACGCCCGCGAGTGTACGACGGGCCAGAGCCTCGGGCCGGGGTCGGCGGCCCCGGAGCCGCGGGGACCGAAGCCGTCGTTCCCCGATTGCCCTACGCTCCCCCTGCGCGGTCGGCCCGGCACGCCGGTCGGCCCATCGCGCCGGACGCATTGGAAGGGGACGCCATGGCGAAGATCGGCTACGCGGCGATGCTCGAGCAGTTCCACCCGACCGAGCTCCTCGACTGGTGTGCCCGGGCGGAGGGCGCCGGCTTCTCGGCCGGCTTCATGGTCTCCGAGCACTTCCACCCGTGGACGCCCCAGCAGGGCCAGGCTGCCTTCGCCTGGAGCTTCATGGGGGCCCTGGGCACGCAGACGTCGCTCCCCTTCGGCACCGCCGTCACCTGCCCGGGATTCCGCTACCACCCCGCCGTCATCGCCCACGCGGCCGCCACGCTCGGCGCGATGTTTCCCGGTCGCTTCTGGCTGGGCCTGGGCGCCGGCGAGGCCCTCAACGAGCACATCCTGGGCGGCGAATGGCCGGAGATCGGCGTTCGGTCGGCGATGCTCTTCGAGGCGATCGAGGTCATCGAGAAGCTCTTCTCGGGGCGCGTCGTGCGCCACCGTGGCGAGCACTTCCGCCTCGAATCGGCGAAGCTCTACACGCGGCCCGAGGAACCGGTCCCGATCTACGTCGCCACGGCCGGGCCGCTCAACGCGAAGAAGACCGGGAAGTTCGCGGACGGGATGATCACCGTCGGGGCCGCTGACGAGAAGATCGCGATGCTCTGGGAGCGCTTCGCCGAGGGCGCCCGCGAGGCGGGCAAGGAGCCGGCCGGGATGCCGAAGCTCCTCCAGGTCCACGTCAGCTGGGCGCCCACCGACGACGAGGCGGCCGAGAATGCGGTCCGCGAGTGGCCGAATGGCGGGATGCCCTTCCCCAAGCAGGACATCCGGAATCCCGAGGACTTCGCGGCGATGGCGAAGATGGTCCGTCCGGAGGACTTCCGGAACCGCGTCCTCGTCTCCTCGGACCTTGCCGTGCACGCCGCCCACCTCCAGCACTACGTGGACATGGGCTTCGACGAGATCCACGTCCACAACGTCGGGCGCAACCAGGCCGCGTTCATCGAGGCCTTCGGGAGCGAGGTCCTGCCCGCCCTCCGCCTGGGCGCCTGACGGCGGTCGGACACGCATGCGACGACCGAACGACGCCCAGGTGATGCGGTGATCGACCACCGCGCCGAGCTCGTCGTCGTCGGCGGCGGGATCGTCGGGCTGGCCACCGCGTACCGCCTGCTGGAGGCACGGCCTGGCCTGCGGCTCCTCGTCCTCGAGAAGGAGGATCGCCTCGCGACGCACCAGACCGGGCGCAACAGCGGGGTCGTCCATTCGCCGAACACCTACGCCCCTGGGTCTCGCAAGGCCCGCCTCTGCACCGAGGGGATGGCCGACGCCTTCGCCTTCGCCGACGCGCACGGCATCCCGTACGAGCGCTGCGGCGAGCTCATCGTGGCGACCGAGCCGGACGAGATCCCCCGCCTGGCAGCCATCGCCGGCAGGGCGGCGGCCAACCGTGTCGCCCTCCGCGAGATCGGGCCGGAGGAGATGCGGGAGATCGAGCCGGAGGTGCGCGGGCTCCGCGGGATCCACGTGCCCGGGACGGGCATCATCGACTGGGGCCGCTTCGCCCTCGTCCTGGCCGACGAGGTCCGGGCCCGCGGCGGGGAGATCCACACGGGCGCCGAGGTCCGGTCCATCCGCTCGCCGGCGTCGCGGAGTTCGGGGTCGCCCAACGGCCTCGTCATCGAGACGACCGCGGGGACCGTGGCGACCCGGGACCTCGTCACCTGCGCGGGACTCCACGCCGACCGGGTGGCCGCGATGACGGGCGACGCCCGGGGCATCCGGATCATCCCCTTCCGGGGCGACTACGCGGTGCTGCGCCCCGAGGCGCGCCACTTCTGCCGGACGCTCGTCTATCCCGTTCCGGATCCCCGCTTCCCGTTCCTGGGCGTCCACCTGACCCGCCGCATCGACCGGGAGGTCTGGGCGGGACCGAACGCGGTGCTGGCCTATGCCCGCGAGGGATACCGGCGGCGCGACGTCGACCTCCGCGAGCTGGCTGGCACGCTGGGCGACCGCGGGTTCCTTCGCCTGGCTGCCCGGTACTGGCAGGTCGGCGCGATCGAGATGGTCCGCGACCTCTCGCTCCGCCTCTTCCTCGACGCCCTCCAGCGCTTCACGCCGGCCCTGGCCCTGGGCGACCTCGCCTGGGGACCCTCGGGGATCCGGGCCCAGGCGCTGCGGCGGAACGGAACACTCGTCGAGGACTTCGCGATCACCGGGGGCGAGCACGTCCTCCACGTGGTCAACGCCCCGAGCCCCGCGGCCACGGCGAGCCTGGCAATCGGCCGGGAGCTGGCCGGGATGGCGATCGAGCGGTTCGGGATCTGAGGCGGAGCGGGATGGGCCATCGGAGCGGCCGGGCGGTCCGCGAACCCCGGTAACGCTATCGCCAGGTGCGGGCCTCATCCGGATAGAGGCGGACCCGTCGGTACGGCTCGCGGCCGCGCGAACGCGAGACGACGTTCGCCCGCTCCGCCATCTGGTGCTGGAGCCGCCGGACGTACGCGTTCTGGGGGGCGAGCTCGACCGGCTGCGCGGCACGGACGACGAGTCCGATCGCCTCCTCCGTCTCACGGAGCGCCGCTTCGCGGGGGTCGATCTCGAGGGCGAAGATCGAGGTGAGGCTCGCCTGCATCTGGGCGATCGTGTTGGCCTTGAGGACGTAGACCGGGAGGCCCTGCTGCTCGGCCTCGCGGATCGTGGGGCCCTTCTGCCGGTATTCGCTGCGGAGGGTCATCACGACGTCGGCATCGTCCACGAGCCGGGCCACGACCACCGGGAGCTGGAGCTCCTTGGTCGCCTGCTCGAGGCGCTTCCGGCTGATCCCGTGGGGGAAGACCCGGACGGTGGGCAGGATGCCCGACTCGACGCGGAGCACCGGGCCGTCAGCTTCGATCGACGCCGCCCGCGCCCGGTCGGCAAGCGCCTCGTCGTCGGCGGTGAACCGCTCCTCGTCCATCCCCTGGGCGCCGGCGAGCTCGGCGGCACCGGCGAGATCCGGGGTCATGCGGAGGCCCGGGCCGCCACCGGGCACGAGCGCCGCGGCGTTGGCGGGGCCGGTCCCCTCGTCTGCCCGGAACGCTTCGAGCGCACGCGACGCCTGGTCGCGCCACCTCGCCTGGCGCTCCCACTCGCGGGCTTCACGGGCCCGCGCGTCTGCGGCGGTCTCCCCGTCGCCGCGCTCGACGGGGCCGCGGTCGGCGATCTCGCCGGCGACGAAGGGCGCCCCGGCCCGGGCCGGTGAACCGGCAGGATCGCCCCCGTCGTCGAGCCGGGCGATCCGCTCGCCTGGCATCATGCCGGCCCCCGGGTCCGGACGGCCCCGAGGCTCGCGCCAGCCGCCGGACCCGCCGGGGCGCAACCCTGCCTTCGCCGCCCGCGAACCGCCCGCGGGGTCCCACGGCGTGGTCCGGTAGTCGCCGCTGCCCCGCCATCCCGGCTCGGGCCGCCACCCGCCGCTGCCGCTCCCGGTGAGCCCGGAGAACCGCTCGCGGCCGAGCTGCGCCCGCGGCGACGGGCGAGGCCGTGCCTGCGACCGGTGGATGCCCGCCTCGTCGCGCCAGCGCAGCTCCGCGGCGACGGGGTCGCCCCGCAGAAGGGCATCCACGGTCTCGGCGACGTCCGCGTGGACGGTCACCCGTTCGCGATCCTGGATCTCCACGATCGCGTCGAACGTCGGCGGCGCCTTTCGTTCGAGCACGCTCTTCTGGGTGCGGCGGCGGCGGGCCTCGTCGTCGCCGAGGGTGACACTCTGGATCCCGCCGATGAGGTCGGAGAGGGTCGGATTGAGCATGAGGTTGTCGAGGTTGTTGCCGTGGGCGGTCCCGATGAGCTGGACGCCCCGCTCGGCGATCGTGCGGGCGGCCTGGGCTTCGAGCTCGGTCCCGATCTCGTCGATGACGATGACCTGGGGCATGTGGTTCTCCACCGCCTCGATCATCACCTCGTGCTGGAGGGCGGGCGTGCGGACCTGCATCCGGCGTGCCTTGCCGATCGCCGGGTGGGCGATGTCGCCGTCGCCGGCGATCTCGTTGCTCGTGTCCACGACCACGACCCGCTTGCCGAGGTCGTCGGCGAGGACGCGGGCCGCCTCGCGGAGCATCGTCGTCTTCCCGATCCCCGGCCGGCCCATGATGAGGATCGACTTCCCCGACTCGACGAAGTCGCCGATGATCTCGATCGTTCCGTAGACGGCGCGCCCGATCCGGCAGGTCAGGCCGACGATCTTCCCGTTGCGGTTCCGGATCGCGCTGATCCGGTGGAGCGTCCGCTCGATCCCGGCCCGGTTGTCGTCGCCGAAGGAGCCGATCTTCTCGACGACGTCGGCGATGTCCCGCTCGGTGACCTCGCGGTCGAGGAGGGTGACCTCGCTGTCGGGGAAGCGGGCCTCGGGACGGCGTCCGAGGTCCATCACGACCTCGATGAGGTCCGTCCGCTCGGGCAGCGCATGGATGGCGGCAACGATCTCCGGCGGCAGGGCCGCGAGGAGGGCCTCGATGTCGTCAGTCGATTCGCGGTTCGGGCGGTCGGTCACGGGACTTCCCTTCAGCGGGTGGCCGGCACCATGGCCGGCTCGGCGACGCGGACGAGCGTCTCCTTCATGAGGAGCGTGACGGTGGCGATCGTGCTGAAGCCCTCGTCTTCGAGGCGGTGCTCGAGCGGCGACTCGTAGGTCCGCACGGGGGCGATGACGCCGTGGTCGTGGCCGTGGGCGCGGCGCTCGGCGCGGGCGGCGATGACGCCGAGGCCGAAGCGGACCAGGGGCCCGGCGTCGGCGCCGGGGCGGACGAGGACGCGGAGGTAGTGGGGCTGGTCCTCCTTCGCCACGCCGACCTGGACGAAGCCGGCAAGACCGGTCGGGTCGTCCGCCGTGGGTGCGCCGGGCGCGACGTCGGCTGTGGTCGTCGTATCGCCGATTGCCGGAATGCCGTCGGAGCTTGCGCCCGTCGCCGTTGTCCGAGCGTCGGCGGAGGTGGCGCCTCCGTCGGGTGCCTCCTGGACGAACGTCTCCACGTCGGCGAACCGGAGGATCGGCGTCAGGCTCGAGCGAGGCATGAGCCATCCGCCTCCCTGGGGCGCCCAGTCGGCGATCCGGCTCAGCTCGAACCGTCGCACCGGGGCGGGGGTCACGGAGCCGTACAGCCGGAAGAGGGCCACGGCATCGGTCTGGCCGGCGGGTCGGATCCCGAGGCTCGCCACCTCGTCGTCGGCCAGCGGGCCCGGGAGCGGCCGATCCGCGGGACGGAAGCTGATGATCTCTTCGCCGTAGCGGGCGAACCCGGCCTGCATGAAGAGCTCCACGTTGCCGTCCGCGTCGGCGCAGGCCACGTGGAACCGCGCGGCGCCGCGACGGGCTACGTCGCGCAGGCTCGCCTGCACGAGGCGGTAGCGGATGTCTCCGGCGTCCCCGAGGCCCACGGCATCGAGCTCCACGATCGTCCACTCGTCGCGGTGGCCGTCCCGCTCGACCCGCAGCAGGCCGCCGAGGCGGCCGTCCTCCTCGTGGACGTAGAGGAGGTCGTTGGGCCGGAACGCGCCGAGCGGCAGCCGGAAGAGGGTGAAGACGCCAATCGGCGGGCCGGCGAGGGGGAGCCCAAGCGAACGCGCGCCCGATCCCTCCGCCTGCGCGAGCCGGGACAGCTCGCCGAGTGCGGACAGGTCGGTAAGTCGCGCCGCACGGACGCGTCCCGCGCGCCCTGCGCTTCGCCCCGGCCGGACGCTCACGGCTCGCTCCTCGTTCGGCGGAGCGGATGCGGCCGACGGCCGGAGCCCTCGCCCGGGTCGGCGTGCTCGGAGGCCATCGTCGCCACGAGTCGGTGGAAACGGGTCTCCCCGGCCAGCTCGGGATGGAAGGACGTGGCGATGACGTTGCCCTGTCGCACGGCGACGATCCGCCCGTCGTCGAGACGGGAGAGGACATCGACGTCCGGCCCCACCGACCCGATGACCGGGGCCCGGATGAAGACCGCGTGGACGAGGCGGTCGCCGAGGACCGGGACATCGAGGTCGGCCTCGAACGAGTCGAGCTGGCGCCCGAAGGCGTTGCGCTCGACGACGACGTCGAGAAGCGGAAGGACCGGCGCCTCGCCGCCCGCGATCTCCTTCGCAAGCAGGATCATCCCCGCGCAGGTCCCGAAGATCGGGGCGCCGGAGCGGGCCAGGGCCATGATCGGGTCGGCGAGGCCCCACCGCGCGAGCAGCCGCCGCATCGTCGTGCTCTCGCCGCCGGGCAGGATCAGCGCCTCGACGCCGTCCAGGTCCTCCGGCAGGCGCACCTCCACACCCTCGACACCGATAGCAGCGAGCGTGGCGAGATGCTCGCGGAAGGCGCCCTGCAGCGCGAGCACGCCGATCCGCACGTGGGGGCTCACGAGACGCCCCGTCCGCGGGTGGCCGCTACCAGCCCCGCGTCGCGAGGCGTTCGCTCTCGGGGATCGCCTCCATCGCGATCCCGCGCATCGCCGCCCCGAGGCCCTTGCTGACGTCGGCCAGGATCTTCGCGTTGTCGAAGTGGGTCGTCGCCTGGACGATCGCGTTCGCCGTTCGGGCCGGATCCTCGCTCTTGAAGATCCCGGAGCCGACGAAGACGCCTTCGGCGCCGAGCTGCATCGCGAGGGCCGCGTCGGCCGGGGTGGCGATCCCGCCGGCGACGAAGTTCACGACGGGCAGCTTGCCGGTGGCCGCGACCTCGCGGACAACCTCGAGGGGCGCCCGGAGATCCTTCGCGGCAACGAAGAGCTCGTCCTCGCGCATCGAGGCGAGGTGGCGGATCCCGGCGTTGACGGTCCGGATGTGGCGGACCGCCTCGACGATGTTGCCGGTGCCCGCCTCGCCCTTCGTTCGGATCATCGCGGCGCCCTCGGCGATCCGCCGGAGGGCCTCGCCGAGATCGCGGCAGCCGCACACGAACGGCACCTTGAAGGCGTGTTTGTCGATGTGGTTCTCTTCGTCGGCCGGGGTGAGGACCTCGGACTCGTCGATGTAGTCCACGCCGAGGGCCTCGAGGACCTGGGCCTCGACGAAATGGCCGATCCGGGCCTTCGCCATCACGGGGATCGAGACGGCCTCCATGATCCCGACGATCATCGCCGGGTCACTCATCCGGGCCACGCCGCCGGAGGCGCGGATGTCGGCCGGCACGCGCTCGAGAGCCATGACGGCGACGGCGCCGGCTTCCTCGGCAATGCGGGCATGCTCGGGGGTGACGACGTCCATGATGACGCCGCCCTTGAGCATCTGGGCCAGCCCCTTCTTGGTCGCCCAGGTGGAGGTCTCGACAGTCATGTGTATCCGGGTTCCCTGGTCTTCGGGCGGGTGCCGTGGCGTCGCAGGCCGCGGGGTCATGCCCGCAGGGGTCGCCACAGACCGCGCGCGTGCTCCGAGTATAGCGGAGGGGTGGTCCGGGCCCCGAGATGGTGGCGGGGACCGCGGGGGGCCCCGGCTTCGTGGGGGCGCCAGGCGTCGCGGGAATCGCTCGACGGCATCGCGATGCGCGATGAAAACCGGGTGACTCACGCTCCGAGTTGCAGGAAGACCGCGGGTAGGCTGCATCTCCACGCGTGCAGGGGCGACGCGTATCGAGATTCGAGATGCCGGACGCTCGGGCGAGCCCAGGATCCTGCACCCTCGCGACGACTTGGGCAGCCGCCGCGTACGAGGTCGCGCGCGGCTCCCGGCTACGCTGCCCTGGTGAGATGCCCACCTGCGCCGATCGGCGGAATGGATGAGCGCACCGGCGCCGCGGCGATGAACCCGACGGCCGCCCTGGCGACCCTCGCGGCCGAGATCGTGGCCTGTCGGGCCTGTCCCCGGCTCGTGGCCTGGCGCGAGGACACGGCCGCGAACCCGCCGGCCCGCTTCCGGGGCCAGCGGTACTGGGCGCGCCCGATCCCGGGCTTCGGCGACCCGCGGGCGCGGATCCTCCTCCTGGGCCTGGCCCCGGCGAAGGACGGCGGCAACCGCACCGGCCGCGTCTTCACGGGCGACCGCAGCGGCGACTTCCTCTTCGCCGCACTCCACCGCGCCGGCCTGGCCAACCAGCCGACGTCCGCCGCCCTCGACGACGGTCTGCGCCTGCGGGGCGCCTACATCGCCGCCGCCGTGCGATGCGCCCCGCCGGCCAACCGGCCGCTGCCCGAGGAGCGGGACCGCTGCGCGCCCTTCCTCCGGCGCGAGATGGCGCTCCTTGCCGACCTGCGCGTCATCGTCGCCCTGGGAGGCTTCGCCTGGGATGCCGCCCTCGCGGCGCTCGCGGCCGCCGGCCACTCCGTCGCGCGGCCCCGCCCCCGGTTCGCTCACGGCGCGGAAGCGGCGGCCGGCCCGTTGACCCTGCTCGGGACCTATCACCCCAGCCAGCAGAACACCTTCACCGGCCGGCTGACGCCGGTGATGCTCGACGCGGTCCTCGCCCGGGCCGCCGCGCTCGCGGCCGCGTAGGGCACGACCTCGGGCCGTCAGGAGCTCGCGGCCACCGTAGAAGCAGGGCTCGGTGGAGCGGGATTGTCGCACTGCGCCGGCCCGAGCCGCATGGCTGGGGCCGCACTACACGCACCGCGCCGATGGCGGGGACACCTCGCACGGGCCATCCGGCCCGAGGCGGCGTGACAGAGGGCCCGTGCGCTGGTACATGCTTCATGCATATATTCCGGGTGCCAATATATGGCGCGACCATGTGAAGGGGCGCGGCAACGCGGCCCGCTCAACGGAAGGAGGCGCAGGACGGTGCTCAACCCCGCAGACGACATCGACACCATCCAGGCGTCCATCCTGCGCACCCTCGCGAGCGCCCACCGCCTCCGGATCATCCACCGCCTCGGCGACGGCTCCAGTGACGTCAACGGTCTCGCTCGCGACCTCGGCCTGAGCCAGGCCTCGACCTCCCAGCACCTCGCCGCGATGCGGGCCGTCGGGCTCGTCGAGGCCGTGCGGGATGGACGGACGATGCGCTACGAGCTCTGCGACGCGGAGATCCTCGCCGCCTGTGGCCTGATGCGCTCGGCCCTCGTCCGACGGCTCTCCCGGCTCGGCGACCTCGCGGCCGGCGCGGCTGCCGCGGCGGCGGGCACCCAGCCTGCCGGCATCCGGTCTGTCGGGCCGGCGGCCCGAAACGAGGCTCCCGAGACGCTCCCCACCCCGATCACCCCGGGTCCGATCCCCCGCCGGCCACCGGCCGTCGTCATCCCCTCCAGCAAGGTGAGCCAGTCGTGAGCGACACGCTGTCGATCGTCCTCTTCTCCGGCACCGCGGACAAGCTCCACGCTGCCGCGACCCTCGCGGCCGGAGCCGCGGCGATGGATCGCCCCGTCAACATCCTGCTCCAGTACTGGGCCCTCGACGCGTTCCGCGCCGACCGGATCGCGAACGACCACGGCCTGGCCTACGACGCCTCCCGGCCCCGCTTCAACGAGCCGGTCGGGGAGGTGGGAGCGATCCCCTGGCTCGAGACGTTCCGCATGGCCAAGGAGTTGGGCGAGGTGAGCATCCTTGCCTGCGCCGGCTCGCTGGAGGTCCTCGGCATCGACGCCTCGGCGCTCGACCCGCTCGTGGACTCGTCGGGCGGGATCGCCACGTTCCTGATGGCCGCCGAGGGCGGCCAGATCCTCTTCATCTAGCACTGGGAGAACGCACATGAGCATGGTCGAATCCGAACTCGCCACACTGACCGCGGCGAAGGTCGTGGATGCCCGCGGCAGCGCCTGCCCGGGCCCCCTGCTGGAGGCCAAGAAGGGCATCGGCGCCGTGCCGGTCGGCAACGTCCTGGAGATCTGGTCGTCCGATCCGGTCACGAAGACCGACATCGGCGCCTGGTCGGCCAAGGTGGGCCACGCCTTCCTCGGAACGCTCCCCGCCGAGGGCTATGAGCGCGTCTTCGTGCGTCGCTCGAAGTAGCACCCGACACCGGGGCGCCGGGCTCGGCACGCGCCCCGGTGATCCCGCGCCCGGCCCGATCGCACCGGGCGCGGACCCAGCACCCCATTCGCGAGGCGATGCAGGAGTGGCAGCCGTGACGGCAGAGAACCCAGCGGAACCGCGACCCACCAGGATCCTGGTGATCGCCACGCTCCTGTGCTCGTACCCGGGCATCGACGCGACCGGCCAGGCGCACATGGAGTACCCGCCCAACACGTTCGTGATCCCGACGCCCGACCCGGTGATGTTCCCCGAGTCCTTCTACCTTCACTGCTTCGAGAAGGGGGTCGACGGGATCCTCATCGCCTCGTGCGGCACCGACAGCCCGTACGAGGGCTCGTACGAGCAGCTCGCCGCGCGGGTCAGCTCCACGTACACGCTGCTCAAGGAGCACGGCATCGACATCCGCCGGCTCAAGCTCACCGCGATCTGCAGTGTCTGCATCAAGGCGTTCGTGAAAGAGATCAACGACATGGAGACGGTTCTCGCCGGGCTCGGCCCGGTCCAGGGCGAGCTCACGGCCGTGGTGGCCTGATGGACCAGCAGATCGACACCGACGTCCTCGTGGTCGGGGGCGGCATCGCCGGGCTCCAGGCCTCGCTCGACCTGGCCGACCGTGGCTACCGCGTGCTCCTGGTGGAGCGCGAGCCGAGCATCGGCGGCAAGATGATCGCGCTCTCGAAGGTCTTCCCGACGATGGACTGCGCGAGCTGCATCACGACGCCGCGCATGTCGTCGGCCGCCCACCATGACAACGTCACGACGTGGACGTACGCCGAGGTCGACAGCATCACGCCGGTCGACGGCGCCTTCACCGCCAGGGTGACGCGCAAGGCCCGCTACGTCGACGAGGACGTCTGCATCGGCTGCCGGCTCTGCGAGTACGCCTGCCCGGTCGAGGTGCCCCACGCGTTCGAGGGGAACATGGGCGCTCGCCGCGCCGCGTACATCCCCTTCGGCACCGCGATCCCCCAGAAGGCCCTCATCGACATCGAGCAGTGCATCTACTGCGGGAAGTGCGAGAAGGCCTGCCCAACGTTGCCGGTCGCGATCAACTTCGGCCAGCGGGCGGAGACGGTCACCGTCAACGCCCGGGCGGTCGTGATGGCAACCGGCGTCGAGACGACGCCCGTCGGCGCAAAGAAGGAGTACGGGGGCGGGGCCGCGGTCAACGTCATCGGCGGCCTCGACATGGAGCGCCTGCTCTCGCCGAACGGCCCGTACGGGCGCGTCCTGCGCCCCTCCGACGGCAAGATCCCCGACAGCGTCGCCTACGTCCAGTGCGCCGGGTCCCGTGACGAGACCCTCGGCGTCCCGTACTGCTCGCGCGTCTGCTGCATGTACGCGATCAAGCAGTCGATGCTCCTGAGCGGCTCCCTGCCGCTCGCCGACATCACGGTCTACTACATGGACATCCGGGCCTTCGGCAAGGGCTACGAGCAGTTCTACCAGACGGCGAAGGCGATGGGCATCAACTTCGTGAAGGCCAAGGTCGGCCGGATCGAGGAG
>JBBSAS010000017.1:0-14236 GCA_038252055.1 Candidatus Limnocylindrales bacterium | reverse complement strand
CGAAGGCGCGGTACTCGGACCCGCCCTTGAGGGCGAGGTACTTCGTGATCGCCGCGGTGAGCGACGTCTTCCCGTGGTCGATGTGACCGATGGTGCCGATGTTGACGTGCGGCTTCGTCCGCTCGAACTTCTTCTTCGCCACGTGCGCGTCTACCTACTTGTGGGGGCCGACCGGGATGGTGGAGCCCAGAATGGGACTTGAACCCATGACCTCATCCTTACCAAGGATGTGCTCTGCCAGCTGAGCTATCTGGGCCCGGGGATACGGATGATGAGTGGTGGGCAGGAGAGGAATCGAACCTCTACAGTCGAAGACGGCTGATTTACAGTCAGCTGAGCTCACCACCTGCTCAACCTACCCACGAGGGCGACCGACCGGGAGCGGCTGCGGCACCGTGGTGGCACCCGGACGAACGACGTTTGCAGTTGGAGCCGACGACGGGACTCGAACCCGGAACCGGCGGTTTACAAAACCGCTGCTCTACCAATTGAGCTACGTCGGCGGGCGCAGGAGAACACCGCAATCGTCTCCGAGGCGCAACAGCCATCATATTCGCGCGGGCCGACCACGGTCAAGCGCCGGGTTCGCGGTCGGCCGCAGGACCGGGTTCGCGGTCGGCCGCAGGACCGGGGTCCGCGTCGCGCGAGCCGCGCGAGGACGATGGCGAGGAACCCGATCGGCCGCCCTCGGGGAGACCCCGCTGGGTGGCAGCCTCGAAGACGAGGATCGAGCCGGCCACTGCGGCGTTGAGCGATCCGATCCGGCCGCGCATCGGGATCCGGACGAGGAGGTCGCAGCGGCGACGCACGGCCGGAGCCAGTCCCCCACCCTCACTCCCCACGACGAGGGCAAGCGGGCCCCGGAGGTCGGCATCGCGGTACGTGAGGGGAGCGCCCGCCTCGGTGCCGACGACCCGCAGCCCCCGCGCGTGGAGGTCCGCGAGCGCCCCGCCGAGGTTGTCGACCTCCGCGAGGAGGAGGTGCTCGGTCGCACCCGCCGACGCCTTGATCGCCGCCGGGGTCAGCGGGGCGCGGCGGCGGCTCGGGAAGATCACCCCGTGGACACCCGCAGCCTCGGCGCTCCGGAGGAGGGTCCCGACGTTCTGGGGATCCTCGAGCGAGTCGAGCACGAGCACGAACGGCGGCTCGTCGCGCTCGATCGCGCGGGCGAGGACGTCCTCCGTCGCGGCCGGCACGCGCGCCTCGACGACAAGGGCGACCCCCTGGTGGCCGTCGAAACCCGTGAGGGCCGTGAGCGATCCGCCCTCGACCTCCACGACCGGGATGCGCAGCGTGGTGGCGTGGAGGACGAGTCGCTCGAGCGCGTCGCGTCGGCCCGGGGTGACGAGCAGCCGCCGCGCGGCCCGACGCGCGGCGAACGCCTCCTCGACCGGATGGCGGCCGGCGACGAGCTCCTCGTCCTCGCCGACCGCCACCTCGGGCGGGGGCATGAACGGTCGCCCGACCGGGTGGGGCACGCAGGCACGGGAACCCTGGGGCGGCCGCCGCCCGGGCGGGCCGAAGGATCCAGGAGCGCCCGACCGGGCGCCGCCGGCCGACCGGGCGCCGCCAGGTCGAAACGGAGCCGGCCGCATGCCGGGAGCCGGAGCCGACGGACGGCCCTGGCCGGGCGGGCCACCGGGTGTCCGCGGGCGCTCCCAGCTGCCCGACCCAGGCGGGGGGCCGGCCGGGGCGGGGCGGTGACCGTCGGGCGGCGGCGGAGCCTCGCGCCCGGGCCGGCCATCCGACGCTCCCCGCACCCATGGCGGCCCACCGCCCGGGGCGTCGGTCGCCCGCGGTCCCCGCGGGCCGTGCGGTTGGGCCGGTCGAGGGGCCCCGCCCTTCTCGCGATTGCGGGGATCTCCGGGCCATCCGCCGCCGCCAGAGCTCCCGTGCCGCGGCCCGGTTCCTCCCCGGTGCCCGTCGCGTGGCTGCCGGGGGTGCCGCGGTTCAGGCACGGACACCGACCCCGGCGCGCCGCCAGCGCTGGCCGTCCCGCGTGTCCTCCACGAGGATCCCGGCAGCGGCGAGCTCGTCGCGAAGCCGATCCGAGGCGCTCCAGTCGCGGGCCGCGCGGGCCGCGGCGCGGTCGTCCAGCAGGGCCGACAGGTCCGCGGCGAGCGCCTCGTCCGGATCCGGCAGGACGCCGAGGACCGCGTCGAGGTCACGGAGCGCGGCGAGGGCACGAGCGGCGTCCGCCGTCGAGAGCATTCGCTCCGCGATGCGGCGGTTGAGCTCCCGCACGAGGTCGAAGAGCGCCGCGAGCGCCGGCGAGACACCGAGGTCGTCGTCGAGCGCCGTCCCGAAGGCGGCGCAGGCGCCGGCAAGGAGGGTCGGGAGCGCCGGATCGTCGGTGCGGTCGGCGCGATAGACGTCGAGTGCCGCCACGAGCGCGTCGAGCCGGTCCACCGCGGCCGCGGCAGCGGCGAGCGACTCCGCGCTGAAGTTGAGGCTCATTCGGTAATGGACCGAAAGCAGGGCGTAGCGGACGGCCCGCGCCGAGAAGCCGGACTCGAGGAGATCGCTCACCCGGGCGATGTTCCCCTCCGACTTCCCCATCCGCCGGCCGCTCGCCTGAAGATGGGCGCAGTGGAGCCAGGTCCGCACGAACGGCACGCCGGTGGCCGCCTCCGACTGCGCGATCTCGTCCTCGTGGTGGGGAAAGACGAGGTCCACGCCGCCGGTGTGGATGTCGAACGACTCGCCCAGGTAGCGCATCGACATTGCCGAACATTCGAGGTGCCAGCCGGGGCGTCCCGACCCGATCGCGGTCTCCCATGATGGTTCGCCGGGCTTCGATCCCTTCCAGAGGACAAAGTCCCGGGCATCGTCCTTCGAGTACTCGTCGGCGGCGACCCGCTCGCCCACGCGCATCTGCCCGGGGTCCAGGCGCGCCAGCCGGCCGTACGCCGGCCAGCTCGCGATCCGGAAGAAGATCGAACCGTCGTCGGTGCGGTAGGCGTGCCCCGCCGCAAGGAGCCGCTCGACAAGCGCCACCATCTCCGGGACGTGCTCCGTCGCGCGCGGCAGCACGTCCGGGACGGTCATCCGCAGGGTGGCCGCATCCTCGCGGAAGCGGGCGATCCAGCGCTCTGCGAGCTCGCCGATCCCGATCCCCTCGGCCTCGGCGCCGCGGATGATCTTGTCGTCGACGTCGGTCAGGTTCATCACCCACGTCACCCGGAGGCCCCGCCAGCGCAGGTGGCGCACGAGGAGATCGGCGAAGAGGAACGAGCGGAAGTTGCCCACGTGGGCCGGCCCGTAGACGGTCGGCCCGCACGAGTAGACCCGGACGCTCCCCGGTTCGAGCGGCTCGAGGGGCCGGACCGTCCCGCTCAGGGTGTCGTGAAGGCGGATCGTCACGTTCCCGCCTCCCCCGCGAACGGCTCCTCGACGACCACGGCCACAGCGCGCGCCGTGATCCCCCGTCCGGCCCCCTCGAAGCCGAGGAGGTTCCCGGTCGAAGCCTTCATCGTCACGCGGGTCGCCGGCAGGCCCACGAGATCCGCGACGGCGGCGGCCATCTCGTCGAGCCGCCCGCCGAGTCGCGGCCGGCCGCCAATGATCGTGAGGTCGAGCGAGGCTGGACGGAACCCGGCGGCGCGCACCTTCGCGACGCAGGCGGTCACCAGCGCGCCGCTCGCGATCCCCTCCGGCGTCGCCGGTCCGGCAGGGAAGTGGCGGCCGAGGTCGCCGAGGCCCGCCGCGCCGAGGAGCGCATCGCAGACCGCGTGGAGGGCCACGTCGCCGTCCGAGTGCCCGTGAAGCCGGGGGGCGCCCTCGATGACGATGCCCCCGAGCACGAGCGGCGAACCGGGGCCGAAGACGTGGCCGTCGTCGCCGAAGCCGACGCGGAGCGGCGCGGAGCACGGAGCGCCGTCGCCGGGGCCGTCGTCGCGGGCGGCGATCGCGGCCCGGACGCGCGCGAGGTCGTCGGGCAGGGTCACCTTGAGGTTCGTCGGCTCGCCGGGGACTGCATGGACCGGGATTCTACAGGCCTCCAGGAGGGAGGCCTCGTCCGTCCAGACCGCCGGCCCGGCGGGCGGCCGCTCGGCCCACGCGCGGGCGAGGACGTCGCGCCGGACCCCCTGCGGGGTCTGGGCGGTCCAGAGCCCGTCGCGCTCCACCGTCCCGACGACCCGGCCGTCCGTGACCTGCTTGACCGTCTCCGCCACGGCAAGCACCGGGATCGCGGCGCCGTGCGCGGCGGCAGCCTCCGTCACCTGCTCCACGAGGGCCGCGGAGACGAGGGGCCGCGCCCCGTCGTGGACGAGGATCACGTCGCCCGGCGCACCCTCGCCGAGTGCCGCGACCCCGGCTGCCACCGAGTCCTGGCGGCGTGCGCCGCCGCGGACGACGCCGCAGACCACCGACGGAAGCCAGGGTGCGGCGGCAATCCGGTCGGCCCGGTCCGGGGCCGCGACGACGACGACGCGCCGCACGACCGATGCCGAGGCGATCGCAGCGAGCGTCCAGGCCAGGAGCGGACGGCCGGCGACCGGGACGAGCATCTTGTCGAGGCCGCCCATCCGGACGCTTGCGCCGGCGGCCACGACGACGGCGTCGGCCGCGACGCCCGCGACGCCCGCGGCGGCGGTCACTCGGCGCGCGGCTGGGCGAAGATCATCCGGCCGGCCACCGTCTGGAGGACGCGGGTGACCACCACCCCGACCTCGCGGTCAAGGTGCCGGGCGCCGCCCTCGACGACGATCATCGTGCCGTCGTCGAGGAACCCGACGCCCTGCCCCGCCTCCTTGCCCTCCTGGATGACCCGGACCCGGAGCTCCTCGCCGGGCAGGACCGCCGGCTTGAGGGCGTTGGCGAGCGAATTCACGTTCATGACCTGCAGCCCCTGGATCTCGGCCACCCGGTTCAGGTTGAAGTCGTTCGTGAGGATCACCCCGGAGCGGACGCGGGCCAGGGCGACGAGCTTCGCGTCGACCTCCGGGATATCCGGGAGGCTCTCATCGGCGATCTCGACCGGAACCCGGTCCTCCTTCTGGAGGCGGGCGACGATCTCGAGTCCCCGGCGGCCGCGGGCCCGGCGCATCGAGTCCGGGCTGTCGGCGATCCGCTGGAGCTCCTCGAGGACGACGCGGGGAACCACGAGCGTCCCCTGGAGGAACCCGGCCTCGGCGATGTCCGCGATCCGGCCGTCGATGATCGCGCTCGTGTCCACGATCACGCGAGGGTCGCCGATGCGCGGACCGGGTGCCGCGTCGCGGGCCCGGTGGAGGAGGCCGATCGCTTCGGCAGCGGCGATGAGGTCGTTCCGCTTTGCGACCGTGAGGCCCGCCATGCCGAGCCCCAGGATGATCGAGACGCCGAGGGGCAGCCACGTCCCGAGCGGCGGGCCGAAGCCCGAGAGGGGAAAGCCGAGCAGCAGGCCCATGAGGAGCCCGATGAGGAGGCCGCCGATGGCCGTCACGAACTCGGCGGTGGAGAGCTCCTGGACCCAGCGGACGAGCCAGGCGGCCGGGACGACCGTGAGGTACGGGAGGACGGCGAAGCCGACGACGACCCAGGCGATGAGCCAGAAGGCGATGAGGGCTCCCGCGTAGGCACCCTGCCCGAAGAGCCCGCCGCCCGCGACGAAGGAGAGGCCGACGAGCAGCCCCAGCGCGGCCCCCAGGAGTCGAATCACGCGGATCACGGGTCGTGAGCCTAGCACCGCCCGCGGGCCGCGTCTCCGCCGACGGGCACCGCGCCGACCGTGCTCATCGTGGCACGGCCGGGTCGAGCGCCTCGCCGAGCGCCTCGCGGACGGTGGCGACCGCCCGCGTCTCGATGCCGGGGACGCTGGGTGGCGCGCCATGGGCGCGCGGGACGAGCGCCCGCGTGAACCCGAGCCGGGCTGCCTCGCGGAGTCGGCGCTCGGTGCCGGCAACCGCGCGCAGCTCGCCGAGAAGGCCGACCTCGCCGAAGGCCACGGTGCCGGCCCGGACGGGACGGTCGCGCTGCGTCGAGGCGAGGGCGATCGCGAGCGGCAGGTCCAGGCCCGGGTCGACGACCGCGATCCCCCCGGCGAGGTTCGCGTAGACGTCGTGCGTGCCGAGGGAGACGCCGGCGCGCCGCCCGAGGACGGCAACGAGGAGTGCGAGCCGGTTCGGGTCGAGCCCAATTGCCGTCCGGCGCGGAGTCCCGTAGCCCGTCGGCGCGACGAGCGCCTGGACCTCGACGAGCAGGGCCCGGCTCCCCTCGAGCGTAGCGGCGACGATGCTCCCGGGGGCCGGTTCGGGGTGCTCGACGAGGAACGCCCGGGCGGGATCGGCGACCTCGCGGAGCCCCTCCTCGGCCATCTCGAGGACCCCCACCTCGTCAGTGGCGCCGAACCGGTTCTTCGAGGCGCGGACGAGGCGGAGGGTGCCGGCCCGGTCCCCCTCGATCGAGATGACCGCATCCACCAGGTGCTCGAGGGTCTTGGGGCCGGCGAGGCTCCCGTCCTTGGTCACGTGGCCGACGAGGATGACGGCGATGCCGTCCCCCTTGGCCAGCTCCATGAGCCGCAACGCCGACTCGCGGACCTGGCCGACGCTCCCGGCCGCCCCGTCGAGATCGTCGGTGGTCGCGGTCTGGATCGAGTCGACGACGACGGCGACGGGCCGCCGGGCCCGGGCCACCTCGACGACGCGCCCGACCTCGTGCTCCGCCAGGACGTGGACACCCGCACCAGCGGGCCCCGCCAGGAGCCCGAGTCGTGCGGCCCGGAGACGGACCTGCCCGGCCGACTCCTCCCCGGTCGCGTAGAGGACAGTGGCGGCGTGCCCCGGGGCGGTGCGATCGACCTTGGCGACACCGTCGGCCCGCGGCCGGCCGCCCGCGGCGAGTCCGGCGGCCGCCTGGAGGAGCAGGGTCGACTTTCCGATCCCCGGCTCCCCTCCCACGAGGACGAGCGATCCGGGGACCAGCCCGCCTCCGAGGACCCGGTCCAGCTCGCCGATGCCGACCGGCAGCCGCGCGACCTGCTGGTCGACGAGGTTCGCGAGCGAAACGGGCTCGGGGGCCGCAGCACCGGATGGCCGACGGGCAGCCGCGGGACCGTCGCGGACGAGGGTCTCGACGAGCGAGTTCCACGCCCCGCAGCCCCGGCACTGCCCCTCCCAGCGGAGGAACGCCTCGCCGCACGACTGGCAGACGTACCGGCTCTGCGGCCGCGCCACGGCGGCTAGACGACCTCGGCGACGGCGGGAAGCCGCTCCTCGGCCGTCTGAATGATCAGCCCAGCATCCTCACCCCGGTCGACGACGATCGTCGTGCCCGGCTTGTAGCGGCCGAGGAGGAGGTGCTCCGCGAGGACGTCCTCGATCGTGTTCTGGATCACGCGGCGGAGCGGCCGAGCGCCGTAGGCGACGTCGTAGCCCATCTTGATAATGTGATCCTTGGCGGCCTGGGTGACCTCGAGGCTCATCTCCTGGGTCCGGAGCTGGTCGCGGACGCGGGCCAGCATGAGGTCCACGATCTGCCGGATCTCGTCCTGGGTCAGGGTCCGGAAGACGATCGTCGCGTCCACCCGGTTGAGGAACTCGGGACGGAACGCGTTCTTGAGCTCCTGCTGGACCTTCGTCTTCATGAGCTCGTGCGACGCCTCGGAGCGGGCCTCCTCGCTGTCGGCCGTCGAGCGGAAGCCGAGCGAGGAGTTGGTCTGGAGCTGCCGGGCCCCGAGGTTCGAGGTCATGATGATGATCGTGTTCCGGAAGTCGACGCGGCGGCCCTTCGCGTCCGAGAGGTGCCCATCCTCGAGGATCTGGAGGAGGATGTTGAAGACATCCGGGTGGGCCTTCTCGATCTCGTCGAGGAGCACGACGGCATAGCTCTTCCGGCGAACCGCCTCGGTGAGCTGGCCGCCCTCGTCGAAGCCGACGTAGCCGGGAGGCGCTCCCACGAGGCGGCTGACGTTGTGGCGCTCCATGAACTCGCTCATGTCCACCTTGATCAGCGCGTCCTCGCTGCCGAACATGAACTCCGCGAGCGCCTTCGCCAGCTCCGTCTTGCCGACGCCCGTCGGCCCGAGGAAGATGAACGACCCGATCGGCCGCTTGGGATCCTTGAGCCCGGCCCTGGCCCGACGGACGGCCCGGGAGATCGTGGCGATCGCCTCCTGCTGGCCGATGACCCGGTGGTGGATCTCGTCCTCCATCTGGAGGAGCCGGGCGGATTCCTCCTCGGCGATCCGGGTGACGGGGATCCCCGTCCACATCGCCACGACCTGGGCGATCTCCTCGCCGTCGACCGTCGGCTGATCGCCCGCGATCTGGGCCTGCCACTCGGCCCGCAGGGCGTCCACCTTCTCCTTGCCTGCAGCCTCCAGCTCGCGGAGGCGCGACGCGTCGTCGTACTCCTGGGCGTTGACCGCGGCGTCTTTGTCGCGGCCGAGCCGCTCGAGCTCCTTCTGGGCCTCGCGCAGCGCAGGCGGCGAGGACGAGTGCCGGAGCCGGACCCGGCTGGCCGCCTCGTCGATGAGGTCGATCGCCTTGTCCGGGAGGTGGCGGTCCGTGATGTAGCGGATCGAGAGGTCCGCGGCGGCGCGGACGGCGTCGTCGGAGATGGCCACCTTGTGATGCTGCTCGTAGCGCTCGCGGATCCCGAACAGGATGTCCACCGTCTGCTCGAGGGTCGGCTCCTCCACCATCACCGGCTGGAAGCGCCGCTCAAGCGCAGCGTCCCGTTCGATGTACTTCCGGTAGTCGTCGAGGGTCGTCGCGCCGATGCACTGGAGCTCGCCCCGCGAGAGCGGCGGCTTGAGGATGTTCGCCGCGTCGATCGCGCCCTCGGCGGCGCCGGCTCCCACGAGGGTGTGGAGCTCGTCGATGAAGAGGATCGCGTCGTTCGTGGAGCGCAGCTCCTCGATGATCTTCTTGAGCCGCTCCTCGAACTCGCCCCGGTACTTGGTCCCGGCGACGAGCGAGCCGATGTCGAGGGTCAGGACGCGCTTGTTGAGGAGCAGCTCCGGGACGTCGTTGCTGACGATTCGGTGGGCCAGGCCTTCGGCGATCGCCGTCTTCCCGACGCCCGGCTCGCCGATGAGCGCCGGGTTGTTCTTCGTCTTGCGCCCGAGGATCTGGATGACGCGCTCGATCTCCTTCTCCCGGCCGATCACCGGGTCGAGCTTGCCCGCCCGTGCGGCGTCGGTCAGGTTGATCCCGAGCTGGTCGACGGTCGGCGTCTTGCTGGAGCGCTTCGCCTCGGGGGCAGGGCCGGCCGACGAGCTCTGGGAGAGGACCCGGATCACCTCGTGCCGGACCTTGTCGAGGTTGACGCCGAGCGACTCGAGGACGCCGGCGGCGATGCCCTCACCCTCGCGGACGAGGCCGAGGAGGAGGTGCTCGGTGCCGATGTAGTTGTGGCCCAGGCGCCTCGCCTCGTCGATCGCGAGCTCGATCACCCGCTTCGCCCGCGGCGTCAGGCCGACCTCGCCGACGACGGGCCGGTCTCCCCGGCCGATGATGAACTCGACTGCCGTCCGCACCTTGGGCAGCTCGACGTTCATGTTCTCGAGGACGCGCGCGGCCACGCCCTCTCCTTCGCGGACGAGGCCGAGGAGGAGATGCTCGGTGCCGATGTAGTTGTGGTTGAAGCGCTGGGCCTCGTCCTGCGCGAGGGTCAGGACCTTGCGAGCGCGGTCGGTGAACTTGTCGAAGCGGTCCATGGGAGAGGTCTCTGCGAGCGGGCGGACGGCGCCGCCGGTCGAGCCATGCTAGCACGGCCCCCGGAACGCCACGGGAGGATGGACCCCCGCAGCGGGGGCCCCGTCATCTCTTCTGTTCGCACGGCAGGGCCGGGCGGATCGCGGGGGGAACCCGTCGCCGGACGGCCCCCGGTGATCTGGCGGGACGAAGACCCGCGAAGATCAGGCCTGATCGACCGTCGCCGGGTCGCCCTCGGCAGCCGGCTCCGGCTCGGGCTCGGGCTCAGGCTCGGGCTCGGCGACCGGCTCGGGCTCGGGCTCGGGCTCAGGCTCGGGCTCAGGCTCAGGCTCAGGCTCGGGCTCGGCGACCGGCTCGGGCTCGGGCTCGGCGACCGGCTCGGGCTCGGCGACCGACTCGGCGACCGGCTCGGCGACGGGCTCGGGCTCGGCGACCGTCCCGGCAGCGGCAGCCGCCTCGGGGCCGGACGCCGCGGGGGCCTCCGGCTCGACCTGCTCCGCCTCCTGCAGTTGCTGGCGCACCTGCGCGAACGCGGCCGCCAACGTGTTGTCGATCCCGCCCTCCGGCTCCTGGACCGCATCCGACATCGAGTAGCCTCGATCCGGGCGATCGCGCCGGGGTCGGCTCTCGGGCGCCGGGCGCGCAGGCGGTTCCTCCGCCTGCTTGAGGCTCAGCCCAAGGCGATGGCGTTCGGAGTCGAGCGAGATGATCTTCAGCTTGAGCGCCTGTCCTTCGCGGACGACATCCCCCGGATGGGCCACGCGCTGATGGCTCAACTCGCTGATATGGATCAGGCCCTCGAGGCCGTCACGGACCCGGACGAAGGCCCCGAAGTTGACGAGCTTCGTGACCGTCCCGTCGATGATGTCGCCGACCCGGAAGTCGGCCACCGTGGAGTGCCACGGGTCCGGCTGGAGACGGCGGATCGAGAGGCTGATCCGTCCCCGCTCGTGGTTGATGTCGATGACCTCGGCCTCGACCTCGTCGCCCACCTTGTAGCCGGCTTCGGGATTGTTGACCTTGTTCCAGCTGAGCTCGCTCTTGTGGACGAGGCCGTCGATCCCGCCGAGGTCCACGAAGACCCCGAACGGAGCGATCGACCGCACGCCGCCGGTAACCTTCTGGCCGACCTGGAGGCTGCTGAAGAGCTCGTCTCGCTTCTCGCGGCGCTCTTCGTAGAGGGCCACCTTCTCCGAGAGGATCAGGCGGTTGGCCTTGCGATTGACCTCGAGGATCTTCAGCCGGAGCCGGCGGCCGATGTACGGCTGCAGCTTCTCCGCGATCTCCTGGGCCGCATCGCGCGGCTGCTCGTTTTGCGGCCGGCGCGGGAAGTCCACGATCTGGCTGATCGGGACGAAGCCGCGGATGCCGCAGTCGACGATGAGGCCGCCCTTGTTGTGGTCGATGACCGGCGCCTCGATGATGACGCCCGCCTCGAACTGCTCCTGCATCGAGCGCCACTTGCGCTCCAGGCCGGCCCGCCGCAGCGAGAGGACGACGTGGCCCTCGGGCGACTCTGGCTGGAGAACGTAGACGAGGACCGTGTCACCGATCACGAGCGTCGGCGCGCTCTCGGCATTTCGACCGTAGAGCTCGCGGTTGCTGACGACGCCTTCGCTCTTCGCGCCGATGTCGACGAGCATCTCGTCGCGGTCGATGCGCACGACCGTGCCCTCGACGACGTCTCCGTGCTTGAAGCTCTTGATGTCCGTGTCCTGCTCGGCGAGCAGCTCGGCCATCGTGGATGGCTCGGGTCCGAGCGGGGCGAGCGGAGGGGGAGCCGCCAGAGCGGCTTCGCCTGGGGCCGGCGATTCCGGGGCGGCCTCAGGCGCGGCAGCCGCGGGTTCTGGTTCCGCGGCAGCCTCGGGCTCGGCAACCTCGGGTTCTGGTTCCGCGGCAGCCTCAGGCTCGGCAGCCGCGGGTTCTGGTTCCGCGGCGACCTCCGGCTCGGCGGCTGCCTCAGGCGCGGGTGCCTCGGGCTCGGCGGCTGCCTCAGGCGCGGGTGCCTCGGGCTCGACGGCTGCCTCGGGAGCGGCCTCGGGCACCGGACCCGGGAGCTCGGCAGCAGCAACGGGCGCAGGTTCAGGCGCAGGCGCCGCCTCGGGCGCAGGCTCGGCTGTCACCGGCTCGGGCGCGGGAGCCTCGGGCGCAGGAGCCTCGGGCACGGGAGCCTCGGGCTCGGCGGCTGCCTCGGGAGCGGCCTCGGGCACCGGACCCGGGAGCTCGGCAGCAGCAACGGGCGCAGGTTCGGGCGCAGGCGCCGCCTCGGGCGCGGAGGCCGCCGGTTCTGCTTCCTCGGCAGCGTCGGGCTCGGCCATTGCGTCGGGCGCTGCCTCCGCTGTGACCGCCTCGGGCGCAGGGGCCGCGGGCGGGACCGGATCGACGGCGGGAGACTCCTCGGCCGCGCCTGCCTCGACTGCCGTCGGCCCGCCGGGAGCGGCGGCCTCCTCGTGGGGCTCCGGCGTGGCGTCCGTGTTCTCCTCGACCACCGCGACGACCGGTTCGGCCGTCACCGCTGCCTCGGTCGCCTCTGCCGGCGCGTCCTGCGCGGCGGGCTCCGGGGTGGTCGGCTGCTGCTGCTCTTCCGTCAAGGGTTCCTGCTCCTGGTCTCGCTTCCGCCCCGAAACGACGAACGACGGCTGAGCATCGCTCGAGCCGTCGTCAGAATCCCAGGTTCGGTCCGTGCGTGCGGTCCGGCCCTCCGTGGCGTCGGTCGAGGTGGCTCTTCTGCTGTCGCCCGGCTAGGGCCGCGCGAGTCTAGCACAGGGGTCCGGCCGGTACAATCCTCGCGTGCCCGAGCTTCCGGACCTCGCCGTCCTCGCCGAGGCGTTCGATGCGGTGCTCACCGGACGCCCTGTCACGCAGGTGAGGGCGCCCGTGCCGCTCGTCCTCCGGGCGACACCAGCCAGGGCCGCGGAGATCACCGGGCAGGTCGTCACGGCAGTGACCCGGCGCGGAAAGCACCTGGTCCTTCACCTCGAACGCGACGACCTCTGGGCCGCCCCGATGCTGACCGGCCGGTTCGCGCTCGTGCCCCCGGCTCTGCCGAGGCCCGCACCGTCGGTGGCGCTGGCGTTCGGTCCCCGGCTCGCGGCACCGCGGCCGCCCGCTTCCTGGATCGCCGGCGCCGCCTGGCTGCCTCCACAGGAGGGGGAGATCGAGCTGCGGTACCTCGATCCGAGCCGGATGGGCAAGCTCTACACCGTCTCGACCGGCACCACGAGTGGCGTCCCGGGAATCGACGGCCTGGGGCCCGACGCGGACGATCCCTCCCTGACCCTCGCCGTGTGGCGGGCCCGGATCCGGCGCCATCCGGGCGAGCTGAAGGCGCTCCTGCGGAACCAGGCCTTCGTGGCCGGGATCGGGAACGCCTACAGCGACGAGATCCTCTGGGCAGCCGGCCTCAGCCCGTTCCGCCGGCGCGCGTCACTCGCCGACGAGGAGGTGGATGCCCTCCATGGAGCGACGCGCGAGACGCTCGCTGCCGCGATCGAGCTCCTTCGTGCACGAGTTCCACCGGCGTTCGAGAAGCAGGTGCGGGACCGCCTGCGGGTCCACCTGCGCGGCGGCTCGCCGTGCCCCCGCTGCGGCGCCCGGATCAGCCAGCTGGGGTCTCGCGAGGTGACGTCGTACTGCCGCTCGTGCCAGCGGTGACCTCGCCGCGGCCAGGGCTCAGGGCAGGGTGAGCACCTGCCCCACCCGGATCAGGGAAGGGTTGTCGATCCCGTTGAGCTTCGCGAGCTTCCGGCTCGTGGTGCCGAACTTCGCGGCGATGGAGCTGAGCGTGTCGCCGCGCCGTACCTTATAGCTGCGGGGCCGCGGACTCGGTGTGGGCGCCGGCGTTGCGCTCGGCACGGGCGTCGGCGTCGCAGTCGGCGGTGCGGGCGTGGCGACCGCCACCGGGGCCAGCGAACGGCTAGGCGCCGGGCTGGGCGTCATCGACGATCCGGCATCGCCCACGGCAACCGGCGCGAACGGCCCGCGGGCCAGCAGCAGCACGCCGAGCGCCGCCCCGATCGCGAGCACAGTGGCGGGCATGGCGAACCGTCGGGCCGCCCCCTCCGAGGACAGGCCGATCCCGGGGCCTTCCATGACGACCGGGGCCGTCGAAACGAAGGGTCCCGGCCGCACGGGCGCCCCATCCTGATCGTGCCGGTCGATCCAGGTCGGGCACGTGGCATGGGAGGCGGAGAGGCAGTGGAGTCGTTGTCGCTCGAGGGAGGGCCGCCCAACTGTGAGCAGGGCGCATCGATGGGACCGCGACGGCGTCGCGGCGTGCCACGGGCCGTCGGACGAGCCGACGTGCGGACAGGCGGCCATGGCTCCTCGCGCGGACGCGCCAGGCTCGGGCGCATCGGACGGAGGGACGGGCGCGTCGGTTCGGACAGGCGCCCCGGGAAGATCGGACATGCAGGGAGGATAGTCCGCCCCGCGGGCTGACGCCCAGTGGCCGACCGCCACCTGGGCCACCCTGCTGGGCAGGAGGCAGGCGATCTTCAGGCCCCGGAAACGCAGAAATCCTGGCGACGACCTATTTTCCCGAAAGGCTGCCCTCTCAGTATCTTCGGCGCTGGAGAGCTTAACTTCCGTGT
>JBBSAS010000016.1:0-14977 GCA_038252055.1 Candidatus Limnocylindrales bacterium | reverse complement strand
GGCGGCACCCTCGACCCGTTCGCGTCCGGGGTCCTGCCCCTCTACCTCGGCACCGCGACGCGCGTCGTCGAGTTCCACCTTCGTGCCCGGAAGGCGTACCGGGCGACCGTCGTCTTCGGGGCCTCGTCGACGACCGACGACCTCGAGGGCGAGCTCACCCCGCACGACGGTCCGGGCCCGACGCGCGAGGCCGTGGCAGCGGCTCTGGCCGGCTTCCTCGGCGAGGTCGAGCAGCAGCCCCCGGCGTTCTCGGCCCGCAAGGTGGGTGGCCGCCGCGCCTACGCGCTGGCCCGGCGCGGCGAAGCCCCCGAGCTGAGCCCGCGAACCGTGACGTTCGAGACCCTCGATCTCGTCGGCTGGGAGGACGTCGATGCGGAACGGCCGGTTGCCATCGTCGAGGTCGCCTGCTCCGCGGGAACGTACGTCCGCGCGCTGGCCCGTGATCTCGGGGCGGCCGTCGGGAACCGGGCCTACCTCGGGGCGCTCCGCCGGACCGCCTCCGGCCCCTTCGGCATCGACGACGCTCACGCCCTCGACGCGGTCCGCAAGGCTGCGGCGTCCGGCGCCCTCGGTGACCTCCTCCTCGCGCCCGGGACCGGGCTCGATGACCTCGCGGCGGTCGAGCTGTCCGGTGACGAGCTTCGGTCGGTCGCCCATGGTGGCTGGATCGGCAGTGTCGAGCGGCTGGCGACCGGCGGCGAACGGCCCGTCGCCGGCACCGTCTTCCGCCTCGTCGCGCCCGATGGCTCGCTCGCCGCGATCGGGCGGGTTGGGGGAACTGGCCGCCTCGTGACGGACAAGGTCCTCCTTCCGCGCGACACGGGCGATGGCGGCTGACGCGCTCCCGGGGATCGACGCGCTCCGACCCGCCGATGGGCCGCTCCTCGCGGTCGTCGGCGTCTTCGACGGGCTCCATCGCGGCCACGCCTACCTGCTCCGCGAGCTGCGCCGTGCCGCCCGGCGCCTGGGGGTTCGGCCGGCGGTCATCACGTTCGACCACCACCCCGATGAGCTCCTCGCCGGAGCCGCGCCCCCGCTGCTCTGCGATCCGGACGAGCGGCTCGCACGCCTCGAGCGCGACGGCGTCGCCGTGACGGTGATCGAGCACTTCGACGAGGAACTGCGCCGGACGACGTATGACGCGTTCGTCGCCCGCATCCGGGCGCGCACCGAGCTGGCCGGCTTCCTGATGACGCCCGACGCCGCCTTCGGCCACGAGCGGCGGGGCACGCCGGCGACGCTCGCCGCCCTCGGGGAACAGCTCGGGTTCACGGTGGTCGTCGTGCCCCCGTTCGACCTCGGGGGGCGCCCGGTTCGGAGCACGGAGATCCGGGCGGCGATCGCGACAGGCGACCTCGCCGCAGCACGGGTGCTCCTCGGGCGGCGGGTGGCGGTGACCGGCGTCGCGGGCTCACGCGACCAGGACGGCGCGACCGCGGTCCTGGGCTTCCCGCTGCCGGTGGCCCTGCCGCCCGCCGGCACCTACCCGGCGACGGTCTCGGCCGCGTGGACGGCGGGTGTGCGACCGGGCCCGCCTCACCGCGCGATGGTGACGGTCCGCGGCGACGGCCAGGTCGTTGTTCGGGCGGGAGCGACGGCCCTGCGCCACGACCGGCTTCGGGTTGCCTTCGACGCGCGCTGACCGAGAGTCCACCGCGCGAGGCGCGTGCTCGCGACGGTCCCAGGCCGGGGCTGTCAGGTGCCCGAGGACCGGTCACCGCGTACCGTCCGCCGGGCGGCCCTGACCGCGCGGATGAAGTGGCGCACGTGCGCGCTCGGGGGAATGTGGCTCGGGCCGCCGGTGTAGATCGTCGCGATCGGGACCCAGGAGATCGGCCAGCGGCGGGCGATGCAGGTGGCGAGCATCTCGACCTCGAACTCGAAGCCCTGCTCCTCGCTCGCGAGGACGGTCGCCATCAGGCGGCGGCCGACCAGGCGGTACCCCGACTGGTTGTCGGGGACGTCGCTGCCGACGGCCCACGAGAACGCCCAGCCGCCGGCCGTGTTCGCGATGCGGCGGCTGGCCGGCATACGCCGGAAGTCCCGGCGTCCGACGACGAGCTCGGGCCGCGGACCCGGACCGGCAGGACCCACGGGGGTGAGGGCGTCGAGGAAGAGCGGGATCTCCTCCGGGTCGTGCTGGCCGTCGCCGTCGAGCGTGACGGTCCCGTCGTATCCGCGCTCGAGGGCGAACCGGAAGCCCGCCCGCAGCGCGGCCCCCTTGCCCTGGTTCGGGCGCAGCTCCAGCACCTCGGCACCGGCCGTGCGGGCGACGGTCGCCGTGTCGTCGCCCGATCCGTCGTCCACGACGAGAACCGGCAGGTGCGCCGCGGCCCGGCAGACGACCGCAGCGATCCGGGGCGCCTCGTCATGGGCGGGGATCACGGCGAGCACCCGCGGAGCAGGGGTCCCGGGATCGCGCGAGGACGTCATCCGGGCATCGTAGCGGGAGGGGGCAGTACGACCGAGTGTCCGAAGCTCCCTCCGGATAGCCGCGTTCTTACGACGCGTGGCCATACAGCGCCGGCGGAGCCGCACGACCAAGAGGGTGGCTTTCCTGCCACGAAAGGTCCATCCACGCGATCGACGCCCGCAGGGCGAATCTGCTCGGAAGCTTCGCGTACCGACGGTCCGCGACCGCCATGCCTGAGCAGGTGCCGGGGACCGTCACCCCACGACGAAGATGGGCATGGACGCCGTAGCCGACCGGCGGGTCTTTCGCCCCACGAAAGGCGATGATGCAATCCGTCGCACCACGACGGGTTCCGGCAGATTGGGCGGTGGCGCGGCCAGGTTCTGTCGCCGTGCGACGGTTTCGAGCTGATGGACGCCCACCGGCCCGCGAGCGGGGGCGGTGGCCGCTCGGCGGCCCACGGGGCGCTCCGCGCTGGCGTCGCGCGGAGGAAGCGGTCCGAGACGCAAACCGGGACGGCTCGGTCCATTTGCGTCGATCGTGGCGCCCTGCTAGTCTCTGCGGGTTAAGAATGGTCAAGCAAGTCAGTCGTGTCGGAGGACCGAGTGCCGCTCGCGCGGGAAATCAAGGACCGGATCGTCGGCGAATACGCCGCGAAGCCCGGTGACACCGGCTCGCCAGAAGTCCAGATCGCGCTCCTGACGGAGCGGATCCGGGATCTGACGGGGCATCTCAAGCTGTTCCCCAAGGACAACCACTCCCGCCGCGGCCTCCTCAAGCTCGTCGGGCAGCGTCGGCGTCTTCTCGCGTACCTCGTGAAGAAGGACGCCTCCCGGTACCGGGCCGTCATCGCCCGCCTGGGCCTGCGCCGCTAGCACTCGCGCTCGTGGCCGGGCGTCGCCCGGCGACCTGCGCTCGGCCCGGACTACCGCGTCCGGCCCTCGGTTCCGCGCCGACACGGGCAAGGAGTAGCTCGTGTCTCATTCCCTTTCCGTCGAGTTCGGTGGTCGCACGCTGACCATCGAAACCGGCCGGCTCGCCCGCCTCGCCGGCGGTGCCGTCACCGTCCGCTACGGTGACACCGTCGTGCTCGGCACGGCCAACCGCGCGGAGCCCCGCCCCGGCCTCGACTTCTTCCCGCTCACCATCGATTTCGAGGAGCGGATGTACGCGGCGGGCAAGATCCCGGGCGGCTTCATCAAGCGCGAGGCGCGCCCGTCAGAGGCCGCGATCCTCGCCGCCCGCCTGACCGATCGCCCGATCCGGCCCCTCTTCCCCGAGGGCTACAAGGACGACGTCCAGTGCGTGATCACGGTCCTCTCGACGGACCAGGAGAACAACCCGGACGTCCTCGGCACGATCGCCGCGTCGGCGGCCCTGACGATCAGCGAGATCCCGTTCCAGGGGCCGATCGCCGCCGTCCGCATCGGGCGCATCGACGGTGAGTTCGTCATCAACCCGATGATGCCGCAGCTCGACGAGAGCGAGCTCGACCTCATCGTCTCCGGGACCCGCGACGCGATCATGATGGTCGAGGCCGGGGCGAAGATCCTGCCCGAAGACGTCATGGCCGAGGCGATTCTCTTCGCCCACCGCTCGCTGGCGCCGATCATCGACCTCCAGCTCGAGCTCCAGGACGCCGTCGGCAAGGCCAAGCGCCTTCCGTACCTCGACCCGGGCACCGAGTCGGTCCTTGACTTCGCGGCGAAGGCGAAGAGCGCCGAGTTCGTGATCGTGGACGTCGAAACCACCGGCACGAACCCGGAGATGGCCGACCTCGTCGAGGTGGCCGCCGTCCGCGTCAAGGGCGGCAAGGTCGCCGATCGCTGGTCCACCCTCGTCAATCCCGGGCGGCCGATCTTCGGCCACCAGATGCACGGGATCACCGACAAGGACGTGAAGGGCGCGCCGAGCCCGGCCGAGGCCGCCCGCACGGCCCTCGACTTCGTCGGCGAGGCCACGATCGTCGGGCACTCCGTCGGCTTCGACATCGGCTTCCTCGAGGCCGCCCTCGGCGACGGGACCCGCATCGAGAAGGGGCGCTACCTCGACACCCTGACCCTGACCCGCGACGGCTACCCGGACCTGCCGAGCTACACCCTCGGCGAGCTCGCGAAGTTCTTCGGGGTCGAGCTCAAGCAGGCCCACCGCGCCCTCCCCGACGCAGAGGCGACGGCCGAGCTGCTCGTCACGATCGCGAAGGAGCTGCCGACGCGCATCGACGCTCTCCGCGAGGGGATCGCCGACTCGATCCGCGCCCAGCGCGTCTCCAAGGACGAGGCGAAGGCGAAGCTCGACGCGGCGCGCCGGAGCGCCCGGGTCAGCAAGGGCCTCTTCGGCCTCGTCCACAAGAAGACCGCCCGGAAGCTCACCCTCACCGAGGGGATCCGGATGGACGGCCGCGGCGTGGACGACATCCGGCCGATCAGCGTGGAGGTCGGCCTCGTGCCGCGCGCCCACGGCTCCGGCCTCTTCACTCGCGGCGAGACGCAGGCGCTCACCGTCGCCACGCTCGGCCCCTCCTCGGATGTCCAGCGGATCGACACGATCAGCCCGCAGCTCGAGAAGCGCTACCTCCACCACTACAACATGCCGCCGTACTCGACCGGCGAGAACAAGTTCATGCGCGGACCGGGTCGCCGTGAGATCGGCCATGGCCACCTCGCCGAGCGGGCCCTCGTCCCGGTGCTGCCGTCGAAAGACGACTTCCCGTACGTGATCCGCCTCGTGTCGGAGTGCGTCACCTCGAACGGTTCGACCTCGATGGCCTCCACCTGCGGGTCCACCCTGGCCCTCATGGACGCGGGCGTGCCGATCAGCGCACCGGTCGCCGGCGCGGCGATGGGCCTGATGTCCGAGCCCGACGGATCGTTCACGGTCCTCACCGACATCCTCGGCAAGGAAGATGCCTTCGGGGACATGGACTTCAAGGTCACCGGGACCCGGGACGGCATCACCGCCCTCCAGATGGACATCAAGGTCAAGGGCATCAACGAGGCGATCATCCGCGAGGGCCTCGCCAAGGCTCACACGGCCAGGATGACGATCCTCGACGCGATGACCGAGGTCCTCCCGAACGCCCGCGAGACGATGAGCGACTTCGCCCCGCGGATCACGAAGATCAAGATCAACCCCGAGAAGATCCGCGACATCATCGGCAAGGGTGGCTCGATGATCCGCAAGATCCAGGAGGAGACCGGCACCGAGATCAACGTCGAGGACGACGGGACCGTCGAGGTCGCAGCCGTCCAGGGCGAGAACGCCCGAAAGGCGATCCACTGGATCGAGAGCCTCACCCGCGACGTGGAGATCGGGGCCCTCTACCTGGGCACCGTCACGCGCCTCATGACCTTCGGCGCCTTCGTCGAGATCCTCCCCGGCAAGGAGGGCCTCGTGCGGATCGGTGAGCTGGCCGACTACCACGTGCCCTCCGTCGAGGACGTCGTCTCGGTCGGCGACGAGGTGATGGTCGTCGTCACCGAGGTCGATCGCCAGGGCCGTGTGAACCTCTCCCGCAAGGCCGCGATGCAGCGGCACCTGGCGAAGTAGCACCGGCAACCCCGCGCAATCGCGAAGAGCCCGGCGGCGACGCCGGGCTCTTCGATTCCTGCCATAGGTCTGCTGGCAAACAACGCCAGCAGCCGGCTCGCCTGCGCCACGTCAGCCCATCGCCGACCGGCTCCGGGTGCCGCGAGGCCCGCTGGTATACTCCGCCTGCCCGCCAACCCGCATCTAGAAAGTCGGTTCGTGCCCGAATCAAGTCCCGCCAAGCTCACCGTCGCCGTCGTCGGCGCCACCGGCGTCGTCGGGCGCACGATGGCCCAGGTCCTTCGCGAACGGGACTTCCCCGTCGGGGAGATTCGGTTCCTCGCCTCGGCCCGGTCCGCGGGTTCGACGCTGCCCTGGGGCGGCCGCCAGGTCGAGGTAGAGGAGGCGACCGGGGACGCCTTCGCGGGCATCGACATCGCCCTCTTTTCGGCCGGCGGCGGGACGTCCCGCGATCTCGCCCCGCTCGCCGCCGCCCGCGGCTGCACGGTCATCGACAACTCCAGTGCCTGGCGGATGGAACCGGGCGTGCCGCTCGTCGTCAGCCAGGTCAATCCGGACGACCTCGAGGCCCACGAGGGAATCATCGCCAACCCCAACTGCAGCACGATGCAGCTCGTCCCGCTCCTGATGGCGCTCCGCGACACCTCCGGTCTCGAGCGGGTCGTCGTGGACACGTACCAGGCCGTCTCCGGGACCGGCGGCAAGGCGATCGCCGAGCTCGAGGGGCAGATCCGGGCCCACGCCGCCGGGACGCCGAAGGAGTCGCGCGTCTATCCCCACCCGATCGCGTTCAACGCCCTGCCGGAGATCGATGTCTTCCTCGACAACGGCTACACGAAAGAGGAGTGGAAGGTCGTCACCGAGTCGCGCAAGATCCTCCACCTCCCGGAGCTTCGCGTCTCCTGCACGGCCGTCCGCGTCCCGGTCTTCATGAGTCATTCCGAGGCGGTCCACGTGGAGACGCGCGAGCCGATCTCCCCGGACGCCGCGCGGGCCGCCTTCGCCGCCGTGCCGGGCGTCGTCGTCCGCGATGATCCCTCGGCCCACGTCTACCCGATCGCAACCGAAGCCGCCGGCACCGACGAGATCTACGTGGGCCGGGTCCGGAGCGACCTCTCGATCGCCGGCGGGCGCGGGCTCGCGTTCTGGTGCGTCTCCGACAACATTCGCAAGGGCGCAGCCACGAACGCCGTGCAGATCGCCGAGGCGCTCCTCGCCCGGGGCTGGGCCCGAGCGGCGTCGCGCCGTGCAGGAGAGCCGCCCGCGTGACGGAAGCCGAACGCCGCGCGGCGCTCGAGGAGATCGCGGCGGAGGTCCGGGCCTGCACGCGCTGCCGACTCCACGAGGGACGCACCCGGGCAGTCCCCGGCGAGGGCCATCCCAGCACGGAGGTCGTCTTCATCGGCGAAGGACCCGGCCAGAACGAGGACCGCCTCGGGCGCCCGTTCGTCGGCCGGGCCGGGGATCTTCTCGTCCGGCTCCTCGCCTCGATCGGCTGGACGCGCGACGACGTCTTCATCACGAACGTCGTCAAGTGCCGGCCGCCGGGGAACCGTGACCCGGAGGCGGACGAGGTCGCGGGGTGCGCGCCATACCTTCGACGCCAGCTGGCGACGCTCGACCCGGCCCTCGTCGTGACCCTGGGCCGCCATTCGATGGCCCGCTTCATGCCCGGCACGACGATCAGCCGCGCTCACGGCACCGTCCATCCTGCCGATTCCGCGACGGGAGCCCGCGCCGCCCTCGTCTTCGCGATGTACCACCCGGCCGCGGCCCTCCGGACCCCGGCGGTCGAGGAGGCCAGCTACGCGGACATCGCCCGGGCCCCGGCGGCCCTCGAGGAGGCTCGCGCGATGCGCGCCGCGGGGTCCGGCGTTCCCGCACCCGACATCCCGGCGGAACCCGCTCCGCCCGACCATGCGGAGCCGGATCTTCCGGCCTCCGACCAGCTGACGCTCTTCCGGTGACCCCATGAATTCGCGCTCCGCCCCGTTGGACCCCGGCATGCCGCTCCGCATCATCCCGCTCGGCGGGGTGGGGGAGATCGGCAAGAACATGTACGTCTTCGAATACGGCGACGACATCATCGTCGTGGACTGCGGCCTGATGTTCCCCGACGCCGAGATGTACGGGATCGACATCATCGTCCCCGACGTGACCTACCTCCGCGAACGCCGCGAGAAGGTGCGGGCGTTCGTGATCACGCATGCCCACGAAGATCACGTCGGCGGGCTGCCGTACGTCCTGCCCGACTTCCCCGGCGTGCCCGTCTACGCCTCCACCCTCGCGCGCGGGCTCCTCGGGACGAAGGTCCGCGAGCACAAGCTGACGAACAACCCGCTCCGCAGCATGGAGGTCGGCGACGAGCTGGAGATCGGGCCCTTCACCGTCGAGCCGTTCCGGATCGGTCACTCGATCCCGGACGCGATGGGGGTGGGGATTCGGACCCCGGTCGGCATCGTCGTCCACACCGGTGACTTCAAGTTCGACCACACGCCCGTCGACGGCAAGCCATCCGACTTCGCGACCCTCGCCAAGTTCGGGGCGGAAGGCGTCGTCTGCCTCCTCTCCGACTCGACGCGGGCGGAGAATCCCGGGTACACGCCCTCCGAGCGGATCGTCGGCGAAGCATTCCACGAGATCATGGAGCCGCTCGACGGGCGGGTGATCGTCGCCACGTTCGCCAGCAACATCGCCCGGGTCCAGCAAGTCCTCGACGCCGCGGCCACGTTCGGGCGCAAGACCGCGGTGATCGGGCGCTCGATGGAGCAGAACTTCCGAATCGCGACCGACCTGGGCTACCTCACCTACGCGTCCGACGCGATCGTCGCGAAGGATCGCCTGAACGACGTCCCTGCGGACAAGCTCGTCATCTGCACGACCGGCGCCCAGGGCGAGCCGATGGCCGGCCTGGCCCGGATGGCCAACCGGGACCACCGGTACGTCGAGATCCAGCAGGGCGACACGGTGATCGTGTCGGCCAGCCCGATCCCCGGCAACGAGGAATCCGTGGCCCGCACGATCGACAACCTCTACAAGGCCGGCGCGAACGTCTTCTACCACGCGATCAAGCGGGCCCATGTCTCCGGTCACGCAAGCCAGGAAGAGCTCAAGCTCATGCTCGTCCTCACCCGCCCCCGGAACTTCATCCCGATGCACGGCGAGTTCCGGATGCTGGTCCACCATGGCCGCCTGGCCGTCGAGACCGGTGTCCCGCCCGAGAACGTCTACATCCTCGAGAACGGCCAGCCGGTCGAGTTCTTTGCCGACGGCTCGTCGCGCCGCGCGCCCGCCGTGCCGGCCGGCTATGTCTTCGTGGACGGCCTTTCAGTCGGCGAGGTCGGCGAGGTCGTCCTGCGCGACCGGCGCGCGCTCGCGAACGACGGGATGTTCCTCGTCGTCGTGACCGTGGACAAGCAGACCGGCGCCGTGGTCGGGCGGCCGGAGGTGGTGACCCGCGGCTTCATCCACGGCAACGAACAAGGGCCCGTGATCGAGGGTGCGATCGACCGCATCCTCGCCGCTGTCGAGACTCCCGGCAGCCACATCAGCGAGGTCGCGCTCCTCAAGAGCCAGGTCAAGGACGGCGTCTCGCGATACCTCTACGAGCAGACGAAGCGACGACCGATGGTCTTCCCGGTGGTGGTGGAGATCTAGCGATGGCGACCCGCCGGCGAACGCCCGCCACGCGCTCCACCCGGACCCGGAGGACGTCGAAGCCGTCTGGCCCGCGGCTGAGCGCGGAGGTGACGCGCTCGATCGTCGCCGTCGTCTTCCTCGTCCTCGGCGTCGTGATCCTCGTCGGCCTTCTCCTGCCCGGCAAGGGAGCCCTCACCGACTGGATCATCAACGTGATCGCACCCTGGTTCGGCACCGGACGGTGGCTCCTGCCCATCCTCCTCATCGGCCTGGGGATCCACATCGAGCGTGCGCGTGGACCGCGGGACGGCTGGATGCGAGCCGTTTTCGGGACGACGATCGCCTACGTCGCCCTGCTCGGGCTCATCAGCCTGCTGGAGAGCGTCGGGACCCTCGAGAACCGCACCGGTGGAACGCTCGGCAACATCGTGGCGAGTCCACTCGCGGGCCTCGTCACCGAGCCCGGAGCGTTCGTGATCCTCGCGGGTCTGCTCGTCGTCGGCGTCGTCCTCGTGGTGAACCGCCCGATCCGGGACCTGCTCGCACCCGTGGGGCGGGGGGCCCGCGAGGTCGGTTCCGCGCTCGTGATCCCGACGCGCGACGCGGCCGCGCGGGGCGCCGAAGCGCTGCCGGGTCGCGCCAAGCCGGCGGCCGCTGGCGAGGCGCCCCGGAACGGGCGTTCGCCGCGGGAGCAGCCGGCCCGACCCGAGATCCCGACTCCCCTTCCGGGACCTGCCCAGTATTCATCGGTGCTCGGCGGGGCGAGCGGGGCAGCGGTCGCGGCGGGGGGCCCCCCCGAACCCTCGCCAGGAAGGTTCGGGCCGGCCGAGCCCGGTGGATCGCCCGTGCGGGCAGGGACGGCCGGAGATCGATCCGAGGGGGCCGGCGACGGGGAGCCATCGACGCCCGCGCGGCGCGAGTATCGCCTCCCGCCGATGGAGCTCCTCGAGGACGTCGCTGCCCGGAACCCGGACCGTGGGATGGACCACGAGCGGAACGCGGCGATCATCGTGGGCAAGCTCGCCAGCTTCAACATCCTCAGCCGGGTGGTGAAGTGGAACGCCGGCCCCGTCGTCACCCAGTACGAGGTCGAGCCCGACCCGTCGATCAAGGTCAGCCGGATCGAGGGTCTCGCCGACGACCTGGCGATGGCGCTCGCAGCCCGCACGATCCGGATCGAGGCACCGATCCCCGGCAAGTCCGTCGTCGGGATCGAGATCCCGAACATGGACTTCAACGTCGTCGCGATCCGCCGGATCCTCGAGGACCCGGAGGTGAACGCGATCCCGTCGCGGATCGCCTTCGCCCTCGGCCGCGACGTGGCCGGGCATGCCCGGGCCGCCGATCTTGCGAAGATGCCGCACCTGCTCATCGCCGGGGCCACGGGGTCGGGCAAGAGCGTCGCCGTCAACGCGCTCATCGCCAGCCTCCTCATGCGGGCGACGCCCGACGACGTGCGCCTGATCCTCGTCGATCCGAAGCGGGTCGAGCTCGCCGACTACAACGGGGTGCCCCACCTCCTCGTCCCGGTGATCACCGAGGCCGACCGTGCGAAGGCCGCCCTGAAATGGGCGGTGGCCGAAATGGAGGTGCGCTACCGGAAGTTCGCCGGTGCGACGGCTCGGAACGTGACCGCCTACAACGAGACCCGGGTGGACCCAGCCGACCGGCTGCCGTACATCGTCATCGTCATCGACGAGCTTGCCGACCTGATGATGCGGGACGGCCGCTCCGTCGAGGATCCGATCGTCCGCCTGGCCCAGAAGGCCCGGGCCACCGGGATCCACCTCGTCCTGGCCACGCAGCGCCCCTCGGTGAACGTGGTCACCGGCCTCATCAAGGCGAACTTCCCGAGCCGGATCGCCTTCGCGATGGCGTCCCAGATCGATTCGCGGACGATCCTCGACGCACCCGGCGCCGAGGACCTCATCGGGCGGGGCGACATGCTCTTCCAGCCCTCCGACCTGCCCCGTCCGATCCGCCTCCAGGGCGTGTTCGTCTCCGACCAGGAGGTTCGCGCGGTCACCGCGCACTGGCGCGCGGAGGCCGAGCCGCACTACGACCTCTCGATCGTCGAGGACGAGGAGGGATCGACGGGCTCGGTGGACGACCTCGCCGACGAGGACGCCGACCGACTGCTGCACGATGCCGTCTCAGTGATCCAGGAGTACGATCGCGCTTCGGCGTCGCTCCTCCAGCGGCGCCTGAAGATCGGCTACGCCCGCGCGGCCCGGATCATCGACCAGCTCGAGGAGCGCGGATACATCGGGGCGTTCGACGGCTCGAACGCCCGGCAGGTTCTCCGCCGGGACGGGAGCGGATCCCCTCCAGCCGCGCTCGGCGGAGGCGAACACGGGGGCATCGAGTGACGACACGCGGCCACGCGAGGCCACTCCGGATTCCCGGTCGTGGGGGTGACGGAAGCGGCCAGGGTCCGGAGCCCGCACCGCCCGCCGGCGAGCGGCTCGCCGACCGGCTCGTCGCTGCCCGCGAAGCGAAGGGCGTGGATCTGCTCCGCGCCGAGCGCGAGACGAAGATCCGGCGCCCCTACCTCGCCGCGATGGAGCGCGGAGCGTGGGACGAGCTTCCCGAGGGCGTCTACGCCCGCGGCTTCCTCCGCAACTACGCGATCTACCTCGGTCTCGATCCCGACGAGGTCCTCGCCGCCTGGAGTCGCGAGCGGGGCGGGGCCCCGGCCTCCCCGGAGATCGTCGTCCCGCATGCGATCGAGGCTCCGCGGAAGGGGATCGTCCTCGGCCCCGGCATCATCGTGGCGGTCCTCGTGACGCTCGGGGTGCTCGCGATCGTCACGTACATCGGCTTCCAGCTCCTCCGCTTCTCGGAACCGCCGCCGATCGCCGTGACCGATCCGCGGGCCGCGGTGACGAAGGTCGCCGAGGACACCACGAGCTACACCCTGCAAGGAACGAGCGTCGCCAACGGCGAGGTCACGATCCGGGCTCCCGGCCGCCAGGACCTGCGGATCCTCGCCGGCGGCGATGGCCGCTGGCGGACGGTGGTGGACCTCCGCCGGGGCGACAATCGCTTCATCGTCAGCGCGATCGATCCGAGCACCGGCAAGGAATCGGATGCGCCGGTGGAGATCGTGATCACCGTGCCCTATGCGCAGGTCGCCGCGCCGACCCTCGAGCTCATCTCCCCCGAGGACGGCCTGAGCGTTGAGAACGGCGCGATCCCCGTGCGCGGGACCGCGACCGACGCGACCACCGTCCGTGTCTCCGCGTCATACCTCGGGTCGGTCCCGGGCCAGCCGGCCGATCCGGCCGGCGCCACGCCGGCCCCGCTGCCGGCCGCCACGGTCGATCTCGCCGAGGACGGCACGTTCTCAACCGCAGTGGACCTCACCGAGGGCCGCTGGAGCGTCACCGTGAGCGCCGAGGGCGACCTGGGCAAGTCGACGACCCTGACCCGCGAGGTGGCCGTGGCGTACCGCGGGATCAGCGTCGTCATCGAGATCAAGGGCTCGCGCACCTGGCTCAAGGTCTGGATCGATGGGGCCGTATCGCCGGAGACGGGCGCGGGCGGGAAGGTCTACGACGCCGGCAAGACGCTGACGATCCGGGGAGACAAGACTGTGGACGTCCGGACCGGGAAGATGAGCACCACGTTCGTGACCGTCAACGGCACCGAGCACGGCGCCCTCGGCGACGCGGCCAACCCGGGCTCCTTCCGCCTGGAGCCGGGCAAGGCGCCACGCCCGATCAACTGAGGAGCCGATCATGGCGGATCTCGACCTTCGTGAGCGGGCGGAACGGCTCCAGCGGATCTGCTGCGCGGCCGGGTTGCGCGTCGCGGTGGCGGAGTCCTGCACCGGCGGCCGGGTGGCAGACGCCCTGACCGACGTGGCCGGTTCCTCCGCGTACGTCGCCGGCGGGGTCGTGGCGTACGAGGATGCCGCGAAACTGGCCCTCCTCGGGGTCCCGTCGGCAATCCTCGGGGCTCACGGGGCGGTGAGCGCCCAGGTCGCCGTGGCGATGGCCGCCGGTGCGCGGTCGCGGTTCGGAACGGACCTGGCGGTCGCGATCACCGGGATCGCGGGCCCGGGTGGCGGCACGCCCGGCAAGCCGGTCGGGCTGACGTACGTCGCCGTGAGCCGGGCTTCCGGCTCGACCGTCCGCCGCTTCGCCTGGAGTGGTGACCGGGAGGCGAACAAGGCCGCCAGCGCCGCCGCGGCCCTCGACCTCCTCGCTGAAGTCGCGGAAACGCCCTATGAGGCCGGACCGGACTGACCCGCGACGCGTCGGCGTCGCGGGCGGCATACTGGGGGTCGGCGCCCCACGGGCGCGCGCACGGAGGGTCCCATGGCCGGCGAGTTCTCCTTCGACGTCGTCTCCGACTTCGATGCCCAGGAGCTGCGAAACGCACTCGACCAGGCACGGCGCGAGATCGCGACGCGCTTCGACTTCAAGGGCGCCCTCGCCGAGATCGCCCAGGAGAAGGACGCCCTCGCGATCCACACCGACAGCGAGCTGCGGGCGAAGGCAATCCGCGACCTCGTCGAGTCGAAGGCGATCCGGCGGAACCTGTCGCTGAAGATCTTCGACTGGGGGGCGATCGAGCCGGCCGGAGGAATGACGGTCCGCCAGCGGGTCGAGCTCCGGCGGGGGCTCTCCGACGAGCTCGCCCGGAAGATCACGAAGCTCATCCGCGACGAGGTGCCGAAGGCGAAGAGCCAGGTCCAGGGCGACGCGGTTCGCGTCTCGGCGAAGAGCAAGGACGACCTCCAGAAGGTGATCGTCCGGCTGCGGGATCTCGACGAGGCGGTGCCCCTCCAGTTCGTCAACTACCGGTAGCCCGGCCGTGTCTACCCGCTCGCCGCTCGTCCGGCTCGTTATCGTGCTCGTCGTCATCCTCGTGGTCGTCGGCCTGGTCGTGACCTCGTTCCCGCCCCCGGTGAGCCGCTGACGTGGCCGGGACCGAGGGCACCGCGGCGCGCTTCGTTGCCGATGCGCTGGCGGCGGCCGGCGTCCGCCTCGCGTACGCCGTCCCGGGAGAACCCGTCCTCGCGCTCCTCGACGGCCTCGCCGGCGCCCGGGTGCGGGTGGTCGCCGCCCGGCACGAGGGATCCGCCGGCTTCATGGCCGCGGCGCACGGTGCGCTCACGGGACGACCCGCTGCAGTCGTTGTCAGCCGGGTCGTCGGCACGGCGAACCTCGCGGTTGCCCTCCACGCCGCGGCGGCCGACTCGGTGCCCCTCATCGCGCTCGTCGGCCAGGTGGACCGCCGGGCGCACGGGCGCGAGGCGTTCCAGGAGGCGGACCTCGTCGGCCTCGTGAAGGCCCTGGGCGCGTGGGCCGTCGAGGTCCAGGACGTCGCCGACCTGCCGGGTGCTCTCGACGAGGCATTCCGGCGCGC